>CBDTYX010000064.1:0-9171 GCA_965364745.1 uncultured Desulfovibrionaceae bacterium
TTGACCTCATGGCGCTCGCTCGTCTTACAGCTTCAGCTTCAAATCTCAAATTTTTTACCTGCGGCATTATAAATGTCAAATCCGGAGCCTGTCCTGAAAATTGCGCTTTTTGCGCCCAATCCGCCCGCCACAAAACAAACGTTCCGCTTTACCCCTTTCTGAAACCGGATGAAATCCTCTCCAGAGTCGAGACAAAACTTAAAGACCATCACGATTATTTAGGCCTGGTTGCCAGCGGGCCGGAGCTGACAGAGCGCGACTTCGATCTGCTTTGCCGAAGCGCCGATTTGATAACTTCCCGCTTTGACATCCGGCTCTGCGCCTCCATCGGATCCTTAAGCCCCAAACGCGCCCGCGCACTGAAGCAAGCCGGATTTACCAGTTGCCACCACAATTTGGAAAGCGCCCGGGGACATTTCCATCGAATTTGCGCCACTCATTCGTATGACCAAAGAATTAAAACCGTAAAAGCAGCCAAAGCGGCCGGACTAAGAGTCTGCTGCGGCGGGCTGTTTGGTCTGGGTGAAAGCTTTGCGCAGCGCTGCGAACTGGCGATGCAGCTAAGCGAACTTGAAGTTGACTCCATTCCCGTGAATTTTTTGATTCCCATCAAAGGAACTCCGCTTGAAAAGCAAAAAATCATCCCTGCGGAAGAGGCCTTAAGGACCATAGCGATTCTCAGGCTTTTTAACTCTGATAAAGATTTGGTGGTCTGCGGCGGACGACTGGACGCACTTAAATCACTCAAAAACATGATTTTCAGCGCGGGAGCCAACGGCGTGATGCTGGGGGATTACCTGACCCGCCGGGGCGGCGCAGCCAGTGAGGATGTTCAGGAAATGTCCGTATTGGGGATAATGTGATGGCCAAAGCCTATCTTATCTGCGGCACCGGCACGGATGTGGGAAAAAGCGTGGTCTGCGCCGGGCTTCTGAAAAACATGCCTTGCGGGCAGGCCATAAAAATTGTCCAGACCGGTGAAAAACTGTTTGACCAGAACCTTTATGCCGAGGCCTGCCCCCGGGGCCGCAGCAAAACCCTACGCCATTTTATGCTGCCCGCATCCCCGCATTTGGCGGCGAGTATGGAAAATCAGGCCATAAACCTTGCTGCGCTTGCCGAAGAGGCGCGCGCGAAAATTCAAGAAGCTGAAGTGACCTTGCTGGAAGGTTCGGGCGGGCTAATGACGCCATTATCCGCCACGGATACCTTCCTGGATTTTATGGTTGACCTGGGCTGCCCGCTGATTCTGGTCGTCGCCAACGTGCTGGGGGCCATCAACCACGCGCTGTTAAGCCTTGATGCGTTAAAAAGAGCCGACCTGAAAGTCGAAGGCTTGATTTTTACTCACCCCGATGCCGGGTATGCAGAAAGCCACCCCATTTCCATTGATAATATGGAGATTATCAAAAGGCGCAGCCAAGCGGATATTTTGGGCGTTGTGCCGCATCTTAGCGAACTGTCACGGGAAAGCCGCAAAGAAGAAACCTGGGACAAAGTCGCGGCCTGTTTGGGAAAAGCGGCGACTCATTTGCTAAAGCCTGATCGGGCCCCCGAACCGGAGCCGGCGGTCATTTCCGACTTCGATCAAGCGCATTTGTGGCACCCGTATTGCCCGGCCCCGGGGATGGGCGAGCCCAACTGGCTGGTTGAAAAAACCGCGGGCAATTACATCTACCTTAAAAACGGCCGTAAACTTCTGGACGGCATGTCGTCCTGGTGGTGCGCCATCCATGGTTATGGCCGGCCGGAGATCTCCGCCGCTTTGAATATGCAAGCGCGAACCATGTCCCATGTGATGTTCGGCGGCCTGACCCATGAACCGGCCGTTGAGCTAGGCCGAATCCTCCTGAAAGTACTGCCCCCCGGTCTGGAAAAAATATTCTGGGTTGATTCCGGTTCTGTGGCTGTGGAAGTCGCTTTGAAAATGGCGGTCCAGTACTGGCGCGGGCTCGGATGTTCAAAAAAAGTGAAAATGATCAGCCATTTCGGGGGGTATCACGGAGATACGCTCGGGGCTATGAGCGTAAGCGACCCTGTCAACGGCATGCATGCCCGGTTCAGCGGCTTTGTGCCGAAGCAGATATTTGTGCCCCGGCCCGCAACGCCGTTTCATGCCTCTTTTGACAAAAACAGTTTAAGCGCCTTGGCCGAGGCCGCGGAAAAGCATCACCATGAGTGCGCGGCAGTAATCATCGAGCCCGTAATCCAGGGAGCGGGCGGGATGTGGATGTACCATCCCGATTACCTGAAGGGCTTGAAGGAAATTTGCCGCTGTTACAATCTGCTGCTGATCTATGATGAAATAGCCACCGGTTTCGGGCGCACCGGTAAAATGTTCGCCGCGGACTGGGCCGGGGCGAATCCGGACATTATGTGCCTCGGCAAAGCCCTGACCGGCGGAACCATGACCCTTGCCGCCACGGTCTGCACAAGGCCTGTGGCTGAAAGTATTTCCAGCAACGGCGCCGCCCTGATGCACGGCCCCACATTCATGGGCAATCCGTTGGCCTGCCGCGTAGCCATGGCAAGTCTCGCTCTCTTGCAGTCATCGGATTGGGCCGGGCGGGTACATGCCATACAGCATGCCCTGGAGGAAGGACTGGCCGGTTGCCGCGGCATGGCAGAAGTACGCGACGTGCGCGTGCTGGGGGCCATCGGAGCGGTGGAAATGGCCAGGCCGGTCAATGTGTGCAGGCTGCGTAAATACTGCGCGGAGCAACATGGCGTCTGGGTCAGGCCCTTCAACAACCTCATTTACCTCATGCCGCCCTATACCGTAACGGCGGATGACTGCGCCCGCTTAAGCAAAGCTGTCAGCCAGGCTGTTAAAGGTCGAGAATGGGCTTAGCCGTTTTTATCCTGTATGCTTGCGGGGCGCTGGTTCTCAGCAAAACTATGCTGAAAAGCGCGGCCGGCGAAAGTTCGTTTTACGTCAATAACCGTTCCAGCAGCGCCGCGCTGGTGGCTTTCTCCATAGTGGCTTCCTGCATAGGAGCTTCGGCGACTATCGGAATAGTCGGGCTGGCCTTCACCGCTGGCGCCCCGGCGTTTTGGTGGCTGGGCAGCGGGGCGGCCGGCTTAAGTATTCTCGCTGTTCTGCTGGCGCGCAAAGTACGGCGCAGCGAGGCCCATACCTTGCCGGAAATAGTGGAGAAGCGTCTGGGGGCTCAAGGCCGCCACTTGATTTCAGCAATAATCATCATTGCCTGGATATCCATTCTGGCCGCGCAATTCAGAGCCATCACGCAAATAATTCAGGCGCTGACCGGCCTGCCGCCGCCGGCTTCACTGCTGTCAGGCACGCTGCTCATTGCGGCGCAAACTTTTATCAGCGGACAGTCCGGGGTCATCAAACTGGACCGCATCCAATGCATGATTATGCCGGCCGGATTCCTGCTGCTCGCCGGTTGGCTGCTGCATTCCAACCCCGCAGCCTTGGGCGCGATCAAATGGGAAGCGGTCAACGAGCAGTTTCCGGCCGGCCGTTTGCTGTACATTTTATTGGTGCAAGGAGGCAGCTATGTGGTCTGCCCCATGCTGTTCGGGCGTTTACTCAGCGCGGAAAGCGAAAAAGCAGCGCAGCGGGGAGCATTTTGGGCGATTCTCGGCCTCTGTCTCTTTTCCGTGTTGATTGTTATAATTGGTTTATTATCCAAAGGCTTGATCCCCGCCGACTCACAACCGGACCATGTCCTGACCGCCCTTTTGGCTACGGTTTTGCCCAAGTGGCTTACGTATGTCGTCTATCTGACGCTGCTCAGCGTCATTGTCTCCTCGGCGGATTCATGTTTGATTACCGCCGGTTTGATTCTGGCCGGCGATCTTTTGCGGCGAAAAAATGTTTGCTGCGCCAGGCTGTGCGTTGTCATGCTCGCGTTAGCCGGGATTGTATTGACGCTCATGGACAAAACCATTCTGGACTTTCTTCTGATGGCCAATGACGTTTATGTATGCGGGGTGGTCGCCCCGGTGTTTGTTGCCATTCTTGCCGGAAAAACAAGAAGAGCCCACCCTTTGATTATTATGGCCGGTTTGATCTCCGGAGGCTCGCTTGGGCTTTTGTCGTCGATTACGGGACAGCATGGCTTAAGCTATCTTGGCGTTATTGTTTCCGGCCTCCCGGCGATCTTTAGCTTTCTGCTTTTCAAGCCTCAAAATAAACCCTACCTCGTCAGAGCCTTGCTATAATCTTTAAAACGAAAAAGCGATCTGTCTGGGCATAAATTTTAATCTTTACATCCAAAATACAAAACCATATCTTCCCGCCCATGATTAATTTTCGCTCCCCGGCCGCTACTGGCTACGCCCTGGCCTTGGGGGCTTCCATTCTCTGGAGCACCATCTTTTTGTTCGCGCGCGGCGTGGCCGGCAGCATGTCGCCGGTGGAAATGGCCTTCTGGCGCTGGGCTCTGGCTTTTCTGGCCATCCTGCCTTTCACCTGGCGGGAGCTTAAGGCGCAACGCGCCCTGCTGCGCAAGCACTTTCCGCTCCTGGCCCTGGCCGGGGTCATCGGCTTCAGCGGCTACAGCCTGCTGCTGTTCCAGGCAGGCAAAAGCACGGAAGCCGCCAACCTGGCCCTGCTCTCCGCCTCGGCCCCTATTTTCATGGCTTTGCTTTCCCGCTTCTGGCTGGGCGAACGCGTAGGCACGCGCCAAGTCTTTGGCCTGCTCATTGCCGTGTCCGGAGTCATCTTCCTCATCCTGCGCGGCGACATCAACCGACTGCTGACCCTGACCTTCAGCTCCGGGGACTTGTGGATGCTCCCGGCCGCCGTCATGTTCGCCTCTTACAGCGTCATCATCCGCCGCCGCCCGGCAGGCATGGGGCAGGGCGCGTTCCTGGCCGCCATGCTCGGCTGCAGCACGTTGAGTATGGCCCCGCTGATGCTTTGGGAAGCGGCCGCCACCACATATCACCTGCCCTCGGCCCGGCTCATGGGCATTTTGGCCTTCATCGCCATCGCCCCCTCCCTCATCGGCTATCTGCTCTGGAATAAGGCTGTGGAGCGCATCGGCGCGGCCAGGGCCGGGGTCATATATTACACCGTGCCCCTGTTCAGCAGCCTCGAAGCGGCCTGGCTCTTAAACGAACGTGCAGGCACGCCCCAGGTGGTGGGCGGCGCGCTGATTATCGGCGGCATCTTGTTTTCCTCGCTGGATGCCTTACGCCGGTCCGGCAAAGAACGGGCCTTGCAGCGCAAGACTACGCCGCCCCACATGCCGACGGAAAATATTGCGCAAGATAAAATCAACCCCAAAAATTGACCGGCCGGACATCACCTGCCGGCTTAAGCCCGCTTTGCCTTTAGCCGCAAGCCCTAGCCCCGCCCTTCCAGTTATTTATTTTTTATATTAAAGACAGACCATGAACCATGCTTCTCTAACCGCCCGTTACCGCCCGCAAACTTTTGCCCAAGCGGCCGGACAGGACATCATCAAGGCCATCTTGTCCAGGGCCGCTTTGGAAGACCGCATTGCGGCCGCTTATCTTTTTTCGGGCACGCGCGGCGTGGGCAAAACCACCCTGGCCCGGGTCTTTGCCAAAGCCCTTAACTGCGCCAAAGCTCCCACCGCCGAACCCTGCAATGAGTGTGAATCCTGTCGCAAAATCACGGCAGGCATGGCTGTGGACGTGCTTGAAATGGACGGCGCTTCCAACCGGGGCATTGAAGACGCCAAGCGCCTGCGCGAGGGCGTCAATTACGCGCCCATGGAAGGCCGCTATAAAATTTTCATCATTGACGAAGCCCACATGCTCAGCCGGGACGCCTTTAACGCCCTCTTAAAAACCATTGAGGAACCGCCGCCCCGGGTGACCTTCATCATGGCCACCACCGAGCCGCACAAGTTTCCGGCCACCATCGTCAGCCGCTGCCAGCACTTTGTGTTCAAGCGCCTGAACAACCCGGAGCTGGAAACGCACCTGACCCACATTCTTAACCAGGAAGGCGCGGCCTTTGACCCTGAGGCCGTGAGCCTCATCGCCAGACGCGCCGCCGGCAGCGTGCGCGACGGCATGTCTCTCTTGGGCCAGGTTTTGGCCCTGGGCGGCGAAAAACTGACCGTGGCCTCGGTGCGCAGCACCCTGGGCCTGGCCGGGGAAGATCTGTTCCTTTCCCTGCTCAAAGCAGTGCAGCATGAAGACAGCCTGGCCGCCCTTGCGCTCACCCGGACCATCTTGGACCAGGGCGTGGACATGGGCTTTTTCCTGCGCGAACTCTCAGCCATGTGGCGCAATTTATTCATGCTCCGCCAGGCCGGCGCGGCCGCGGCCGCAGTGCTGGACATGACCCCAGCCGAAGCCGAAACTTGGCTGGCGGCCACAGATAATTTGGCCCTCACCCACATTCACGCCTGCTGGCAGCTTACCCTGGAAGGCCAACGCCGGGTGCTCACCGCCTTGGAACCGGCTCAAGGCCTGGAACTTCTGCTGCTTAATCTTACCGTGCTGCCGAGGCTCATTCCGGTGCAGGCCATGCCCAATGCGCCCCTGCCCGATGTGCCGGGCAAAATCTCGCCGGAAGGGGCTGCGACTCCCCCTGTCGCGCCCCGGAATGCACTGAGTCAAAACAAAACCTCTGCCGCTGCGGAAAAAAATTCTGCCGCGCCAATCGCGCCGCCCACAGCCGTAAAGTCGCAGCCCATGCCGGCCCGGGGCGCCGCGCCTCAGCCCGAGTCTAAAACAAAACTTGCGCCCAAGTTAAAGTCTGAACCGGAGCCGGACCCCCAAACCGGTCCCGCTCCCGAGGAAGTGGAGGATTCCGCGCCGGAGTTTACGTCGGAACAAGAAAGCCCGGCGCACGAACCGCCTGTCTGGGACGACGCGCCCTTGCCCGACCTGCCCATGAGCGAGAGCCTGGATCAAAATTTAAGCTCCGATACCGGATTCAGCGTTTTAAATGACCCCACACCATTACCGGACGAACCGGACTTGACCGAACCTGCGCCCGAGCAACCGCCAGACACCCCCGCAGCGATCGCTCCGGAGGTTAACTGGGAAGACTTTGCACGCTATTGCAAGGCGGAGCACAGCCTGGACCTTGCGGGCACCACTTTGGGGGTGGTCGGCGGCAATATCGGCGCCGGCAAAGCCAACCTGATCTGTTCTTCGCAATTGAGCCTTGACCGCCTGACCGCCTCGGAAATTCTGCCGAAAATTAAAACCGCCCTGGCCGCATTTTGCGGGCAGGAACCGGACGTGGACTTCAGCGTTTCCGACGACCGCCATAAAACCAAACTGGAGTTGCGCGAAGAAGCGCGCCGGCACCCCAAAGTGCTCATGCTCCAAACCCAACTAAACGCCGGCCTCCTGGATTGCCGGGATACCCGCAAATAACTTTGGAGTTTTACTTTTCATGGATATGAAAGACTTAAACGGCCTTTTGCAGCAGGCCAAAGAAATGCACAGCAACATGGCCAAACTCCAAGCCGAAGCCGCCGCCATAGAAGTGGAAGGCCAAAGCGGCGGCGGCCTGGTGCGCGTCACCGCCAATGGGGCCATGGACATCCGGCGTGTGGTCATTGATCCTTCGCTGTTGACCTCAGGCGATAAAGAAATGCTGGAAGACCTCATCTGCGCCGCGACCAATGACGCTTTGCGCAAAAGCCGGCAAACCCTGGAAGGCGAAATGCGCAAACTCACCGGCGGCCTCAGCATCCCCGGGCTGTTCTAAACTCCGCGAGCCCCCGCATGCACAAACTTCCGGAACCTTTGCAAGTCCTGGTGGACCAGATCGCCCGTCTGCCCGGCCTGGGGCCCAAATCCGCCCTGCGCTGCGCCCTGGCCCTGCTTAAATGGCCCGAAGCCGAAACCCGGCGTCTGGGCAAAGGCATTCACGACTTGCGCGACGATTTGCACCTGTGCGCCGTGTGCGGGTCTCTGGCGGCCAGCGACCCCTGCTCCATCTGCGCCGACCCCGTTCGCGCCAGGGATATCCTTTGCCTGGTCACTGACTGGGACAGCCTGCTCACCTTGGAGGAAGGCAATTTTTACACCGGCCAATACCTGATTTTGGGCGGCCTGCTGGCCCCCCTGGACAACATGCACCCGGAAGCCCTGGAACTGGATCGCCTGCGCAGCCGCCTGCGCAATGGAGAAATCCGGGAAATTGTTCTCGCCCTGGGCGCTACCGTGGAAGCGGACAGCACGGCCACCTACATCCGCAATCTCATCGCCCGCGAATTTCCCGGCCTCAAAGTTTCACGCCTCGCCCAAGGCATCCCCCTGGGCGCCGAAGTGCGCTTCATGGACCGCGAAACACTACGGCAGTCGTTGAAATACAGGCAGGAGCTTTAAGTGCAATCACGCCGGGAGAGGGGAACCCCAAGGAGCTGAGCCCCTTATCTCTGCTGTCCTCATCCGTAAGGTTCGCTTGCACCCCTGGAGGCGGGCTCCCCTCGCCCGGACTCTCTCCCCTCCATTCCCGGACCTGTCTGATTATTTATTTCACATTGTTGTCATGAACCAAGCAGGCTTCGCGGCTTGGTTCGCGCCAACCAAATCATTGGCTTTTTTAAGAAAGAACATTAATATGAAAAGCTCGCTGCCAAAGGTGAGCGATACTTTTGAACACCAAACAAATTCAGCCAATGCGCCGCACCTTTATCTTTATCCCCCCTTTGCGCCACCTAAGCGGCGGCTTGGCCGTGCTCTATCAGCTGGCCGACCGATTGCACGAGTCGGGCCACCCGGTCTGGATCGTGCCCCGGGCCGAAGGCGCGCCGGGCCTTCAGGCCTGCCGCGCCCCCGTTATGCCTTGGGATGATCTGCAGCTCACTTCCGATGACATCTGGCTGGTGGCCGAAGGCTGGAGCAATGCCCTGGCCCCCGGCCTGAAGGCCAAGGCGCGCTGCTTCGTCTACGTGCAAAACTGGGCCTTTTTGTTTTCCGCGCTGCCGGAAGGCGTGAGCTGGCGCGATTTGGAGGTGTCTTTCCTGGCCGTATCCGAGCCCGTGGCCTGGTTTGTCAAAAACACCCTGGGCCAAGATGCGCCCGTGCTCCGACCCGCGCTTGATTTAAATCTGTTTGCCCCTGCGCCCGATACCCGCCCCCCCGCAGCCAAAGGCCTGCGCATCGCCTGGATGCCGCGCAAAAACAAGGCCGCCGCCCTGCAAGTTCAACACATCCTGGCCGCGCGCCGATCCCTGCCCGTGCCCGTCACCTGGGTGG
>CBDTYX010000065.1:0-9027 GCA_965364745.1 uncultured Desulfovibrionaceae bacterium
TCCGTCGGCCGCAGCACTGCGGCCATGTTTTTAAAAGCGGGCATTTCCGTGCGCTGCGCGTCCGTTTCCACGCTTAAGAGTTCAGGCGCGACCTTAAGTTCGGGGAAAGATATTTTTAAATACCGCCCCGCGCTTACTCCAGGCAGGGCAAAGCGCACGCTTTCCAGGGCTGGCGCCCGGCCGGAGACAACCTGGGCCAGAGGGCCGTCGGCTAAAAGGCGCCAGTCATCCTGGCTTAAATTATCAGCGCATTCGACCCGCACGCGTACTATCTGGGTAAGCTGATCCGCTTTCCAGCGTACGCTTATGCCGGTTAGCGTGAGACCGCCTTCCGGCAATACGGCCAAATAGGCCATGGGGATGATATCGTTCTGACGGGCTTCCTCCAGGGGGGCGGCCGCCAGGCGGTCTTTATCCACAATAATTATCGTGCTCGAATTTGAGCCGGGACTGTCCGCTTCATCTGTTTTCCACAGGGCCGTGGTCAGCTGCGCGGCAATGTGCTCGGATTTGAGGGTGGCGGTGGGGTAGTGCGGAGATGAAGGCAGCAGCGTGTTTTCGCCGTTAAAGACGGCGATATCCCGCGTTTCCGGGTCAACGGACAAAGACAGGCAGGCGTCGGGCAAATCAATCTTATACAGAGCGCCTGATTCAGACACAGTCACGGCAAAACCCTGCGCAAAAGCTTCGGGCGTTGGAATAACCACGTCATCAGCCAAGGCTGCGGCGGGAACAAGGCTTAAGGTTAAAGCCGCAAGCGCGGCCCGGCTGAAGGCGGATATGAATAAAAGGCGGCGCATATTATTTTTCTCCAGATGAAGAGCTTTCGTGTTCGGGCGCGGGCTCTTTGCCGCGACCACCCGGCACGGGAATAAAATACCCGGTGCAGATGTACAGCACGCCCATGCCGAAATATACGGCCACCTTAGCCAGAGTGGCTGCCGAACTGGTGTCCACGGCCACGGTTTTTATAGCGGCGGCGAGCATGAGCAAGGCGCCGCAAATCCACAGGCGGCGCATTTTAAGTTTGGAGCCTGTAAGCATGAGCGCAAAGCCGCAAGCTCCCCAGTACAAGGTGATGCAGATTTGAGCGAGTTGCTGCGGAAAGGCGTCAAGCACATAAACACTGCTGTAAGCGAGTACGGTTACAGCCCGCAAAATTACGCCGTGCCCGGCGAGGAAGCCCATCAGACAGATGAGCACGGTGCCCGGCGTGGCGAATATATCTCGAGTGCCGATGTTATTGTGCAGAACAATGGTCTTTTGCCACCAGAACCAAAGCGTCAGGCACCCCAAGGCGGCCCCCAGGTCAAGGGGGTTGAGCAACGGGATGTACGGCAGCGGTTCCACTGAAGCCTTGGCGAATAACGTGTTGAATTGCCAGACAATGACGAGTATTAGGGGCAAAATTGCGGAAATATACCAGATTCCCAGACGTGTGCGCGGTTGAAGGGCGCTGCTTTCCATGCCGTAAGCCGGAGCGAGGCGGGCAAGCAGACCGAAGGCAAGCAGGGCTAAGACAAACGGCAGCGCCGGGAACCAGATATCGGCACGTATGGACGCTGCGGGTGAAGGCATTACTTCGAAAAGCAACGTGGGCAGGCAGGCCAGGAGTATGGCGAAACCCGCGCCGGGGGCCAAAAGAAAAGCCAGATTGCGCGTTTTGGAGCCCACGCGGCGGGAAAGCAGGCAGTCAAGCGCAACGGGCGCAATAAATAAAATGAGGGGGGCGACGGTATACGCGAACTCTTTCCAGGACAGGGCCATATAAACAAAATCGTAGAGTTCGGCGGCCATGACCACTCCCCAGATGGTGGCAACGGCCCAAAGCAAAGTTGGAACAGCGAAAACGAGAGGCAAAAGCAGCAGCCGGCGCAGTTCGGCCCAGGCCAGGCGGGCGCGCGCAAGCATGGCTCCGCTTACAAAAACAGCCAGGGCCAGGTTGCTCCACACCAGATTGTGTTCAAATTCGGCAAAGGCGGCATAAGATCCGATGAGCAGCCACAAGGCGGTCAGCACAAAGCTGAGCGGGTAAATGAGCGAATGACTGTAAAGCCCCCGCAGAGCGACCGGCAGGGCATTGTCTTTAGTTTCATCATCCCGCAGGGCGACCCGGCAGCCCCAGGCGGCGGCCAGCAAAGATATTGCCGCCAGCAAAGTGCCGGCCAGGATGTGGATATTTATACCGGGGCCCTCGCCGTTGTATGCCGACATGTCGCCGGTATGCAGATCCAGGCCGTAAATATAGCTCAGCAGCGAGCCGATCAAGAACAGGACCGCGCCAAGGCGGCTTATAAATCGGGGGCGAGTCAGGGCGGCGTTGGGATTACGGCGGGTGACATATACAAACAGGCCGCCTTCCACCACCCAAACTACGCCCAGATAAAAGAGCATGACGGCGCGATCTGCGCCTGTATCCAGCCCGGCAAACAGCAGGGCCAGGTTAAGGCCGGTTATGGCCAAGGTGAAGTAAACCTGGGCTTCGCACAGCTTGAAGTCTTCGCGGCGTTTCCAGGTCAGCCTGGCTCCGGCCAGGTAGATGAAGCCTAGGGCCAGGCCGGTGAAGGCCATGGCAAAAGGCAGATGCCCCACTACCGTCAGTTGGTAAATCATGAATACGGCCGGCGTGGCTAAAATAAAGAAAAGATGCATGCGCGGCGCCGAAAATACGGCGGCGGCCATGCCACTGGGAGAATCGTTTGCGACGGAGGCATTTTCTTTGGCGGCGAGGCCGTTCAAGCGCCAGGCAATCCAGCCGTAGCAGGCGGTGAAGGCCAGCAAAAACGGCTCCACGCTCATCCATAGTTCCGGCGCATAGGCATCCAGCCCCCATATTCCGCCAATGCCGTAAGTGAGCAAAAAGCCGGTCAGGCATAGATGCCCCCAGTTACGGAAGCGGAAAATTAGCATGATTCCCAGGTTAAGCGCGATGAAGACCGAGAACAGAGCCACATAATTACCGGTGCCGTCAGACATGATCGGCGGAGCCAGAAATCCGGAAATCATGGACACGTGCGCCATCCAGGCGGCATTTTGCATAACGGCCAGCACCGAAGCCAAAAGCACCAAAACCAGGAGCAGCGGCAGGCCGACAACGGGCGGGATCATATCGTGCAGTTTGACCGCAGCAACCACCACCAGATAAAAAGCCGCCACGCCTCCGCCTTGTAGGATCTGCCCCAGTTGGGGCTTGCTTTCCCGGCTGCGCCAACCAAAACCCAGCAGGGCTACGCCCAAAAGTCCGCCCGTGGCCAGACGCAGGGAAGGCGTGTACCAACCTGCGTCAATAGCCAATTTTGCCAGAAAAACCAGGGCACAGAGCAAAAGCACCGTGCCGCCGAGCACCCACATATTGCTTTTGCGTAAAATTTGCTGCCCGATCTTGATGATTTCGGCCAGGGGGTCGGAGACGGGCGGCGGCTCCGGAGGCTGGAAGTAGGGGACAGCCTTGCGGGGGGCGGCTTCGGGCGCGGGCTGCACTTCAGGCTCTTCAGGTGCGGCATGCTCTGCACCAGCCTCTGCAGTTTCAGAATATAAAACTGCGGTGGGCATGGGCGTGCTTAGCAGCGCATTGTTGAACGCAGCGGTGGGCATAGTAGGAATGGGAGCCGTAAGTTCGGCTTCAGGGGCTTGCTTCGGCGTGGGAGACTCTTGCGCTTCAAATATCGCATTTGCGGTTTGTGCGGCCGGAGCCGGCGCATTTTCAGCGGTTTGGCGCGGGGCCGCGCCCGACTCCAGCTTACTCAGGCGCTCTTCAAGCTTGGCCACTTTCCAGCGCAGATATTCTTCCTGCTCGCGAACTTTGCCGCCGAGGCCGGACATTTTTACCAGAATAACAATGGGGACAACCACCAGCCAGACCAGGGCCACAAGTCCCAGCAAAATCAATTCATCCATGCGTATCTCCTAATAAATCAGCGCTCAAGCGGAGTTATCACGCTATTATCTAACACGCCGGCCTGGCCTGGGCAAGAAATTGTCCTTTTGGGGCATTGTGGGGGCTGGGGAGGCTGTGATATAACACAGACACAGAAGTTGTTCTTCAGGCTGGAAGTCGGGCAGACTGTCGCCGCGATGCGCGAGCATCGGGGAGGAAAGTCCGGGCTCCGCAGGGTGCAATGCTGGGTAATGCCCAGGGGGAGCGATCTCCGGAAAGTGCCACAGAAAACAAACCGCCCGTGAATTTCGCGGGTAAGGGTGAAACGGTGGGGTAAGAGCCCACCAGCTGTTGCGGTGACGCGCAGGCTAGGCAAACCCCATTGGGAGCAAGACCAAATAGGAAAGTGTTACGGCCGGCCCGGCCAAGGCTTTCGGGTAGGTTGCTTGAGGCAGGCGGCAACGCTTGCCCTAGAGGAATGACAGTCGCCCCGGCCGTTGTCGGGGGACAGAACCCGGCTTATCGCCCGGCTTCCAGTCTGGGGAACAACGAAGCGTTTTAGAGCATTTCCGCTTTAAGCAGTTCCTCAACCAATTGGGGTTCAGGATGGGAGGAGGTCTGGAGGAGGTAAACCTCAAAAGTGAAATTGCTTTAGTAATCCATCTTCCAGCCCGCGCCTATTTTGCTGGAATCCGGCGAGGTGCTGCCCTGCACGGAAACGTTGGGGAATAGTTCAATTTCCACCCGCACGCCTGTGTCTTCCTGACTGATGCCTTGCTCCACACCCACGTAAATGCTGTCATTTATATACTTGCCCGCTTCCAGGGTGGGCGTGCTTTCTTCATCTGAAACCTGGGGCGTATTGGTTTGACCGGGAATGTTGCCTACGTTGCCCGCCGCATCGGAGCGTCTGGCATCTTTTTCGCTGTCGGAGCTGCCCAGGCGCAGCACATCAAAGCCCGTGGCTTCGCGCATGGTGGTCAAGACATCCAGGCCTTCGCCTTTGCCCATAAGCGTGCGCAGGCCATTGGCCAATTGCAGCGCTTCAAAACGGCTTAAATCCGAAGTGCTTTTGGCGAACAGCACCTGGGCGAGCACCTCATCCTGCGGCAGCGGCGGCGTGCTTTCCAGCTTTATTTCAGGTTTGCTCACAGTCCCCCGCGCCCGAATAATGGCGGTAAGGTTTTGCGCGTCATAAGCCAGTTTCAGGTTAAGCCCGGGGTCGATCTTAGTGCCGCCGGCAAATTCGATACCACCGCCGTCAAAGGTGAAGGTGCGGGATAAGAGGTCAAAAGTGCCGCGGACCGGCTTAAGTTTACCCTTTATTTCCGGTTCGGCCAGAGTGCCGCTCACTTGTAAATCGCCTTGCCATTCACTGTCCAGGCCTCGGCCTCTGACGAAGAAATAGCGGGGGATTTCAACCTGGATATCACAAGTTGGGCTTGCCCGGACAGCGGCGCTTTTTTCCCGATCGTCGGAAATTTCCAGAGTTGTGGCCGCGCCTTGGCCCAAAGATGAGACCAGATTGACTTCGCCGCGCTCCACCAACAGGCGGGAAGTAATGGCCGGAGATAACAGATCGCCCTGAACGTGCAGCAGGCCGGTAATGGTCAGATCCAGATCGTCGCGGTGCAGGGGGGCCAGATGCTTGAGTTGGCCGCGTAAATTTAAAGGAGCTGCGGCCGCGGGGCTAAGGCGGCCTTCCAGACCGGCCGTGCCGCCCTTGCCGTCGGCCAAGGCCAAAACCACATGGACCTGGCCGTTCTTTTCCGCTTCGGCTTCCAAGGCAATATCCGTGAGCACAATGCCCAGATCGCGGTCTTCATAGCGGCCGCCTGCAATATATACCCCGCCGTTGAAGGTCGGCGCATTGAGGCTGCCGCCCGCAGAAACGTTCAGTGCTGCCAGGCCGCTTAAATCCTGGTCAGGCATGGGCAGCAGGCTCCACAAGGGAGCGATTTGCCCGGTCCAGTCAAGTTTAACGCGCAAAGGTCCGGCGGCATCGGGCAGGGGCAGCCCTTTGGGATCAAGGCGCATGGGAATTTGGAAGCTTAAGGGTGCTGCGCTATTTCCGGCATGAGGGGTCTGCGCCTGTGCGGCGTCAAGGAGCGCGAAAGCGCCGTTGCCCTGCAGCCAGAGCCGCCCCTGGGCGCGGGTCAGAGAGGCTTGCACACTGACGTCCGGCTGGGCGGATGCGCTTTGCGCGCCTGTGCTTCCCTGCGGTTTATCCAGGCGCAGGGCCAGGGAAAAGTCGCCCTGCGGCCCGTTACGGCCGCCTTGGCAGGCAAGGTGCGCCTCCAGATTGCCTGGGGGCAGGGTTGTACCCGCAAGCCCATTGATGACCGCCAGGGGCAAGTCTGTGAGCTCAGCTTGCGCTTTCAAGGCGTCGGGGCGGATAACAGCATCAGCTTTAAGGCTGCCCGCGGGTTGCAGGCTTAAGTTCAGGCCGCGCACTTCAATGCCGTCGGCAAAAACCAGGGTGACCGGTTGTTGCAGGCGGGCCGCCAGACCGCTGCTTGGGTCGCGGCCGGAAAGAGCGTTCAGCGTTAGTTGCTTCTGCTCAAGATTATACTGTCCCTGCGCGGCTGCAAGATCTGTTTTATTCGCGTCTTCAGCCTGAGCGGGCCCTTTTACGGCCAGCGAGAAAGTTCCTTGCTGCGCCTTGCCGTCCACTCTAAAATCCGCTCCGGACCAGGCCAGGCCGCCGGCGCTGCCCGGGCCGCTGCTGAGGTGCGCGTTCAAATTGTGATCGTTCGCGCTGAATCGGGCATTGATATCCGCAGTCACGTTTTTAAAGGTGAGGCTGCCGGTTTCGGGCAGGCTTAAGGCCGGTAAGTTGAGGCGCAAAGCGGCAGACTGTATGTCATTGTTATGTTTGAAAACAGCTTCAGCCGAAGCGGGAGCGCCCTGGGCCGGCATGCCCAGCAGCGCGGAAATGTGTGTCCAGTCGCGCACAGCGGCGTTAAGGCCGCCGTCCAGCCGCAGGCCCTGTGGCCATAAGAGGTTGTCCGTCCCGGCAGCGCTGTTTTGCTCGGCGGTGTTTTGTTTTTGTTCAACGCTTAAGGCTCCGCTAAGATCCACGCCAAAGGCAAACATGGTGAGGTCGCGTACTTCGGCCCGCAACGGCGAGGCAACTCCTTTTCCGGGCAGGCTTACCTGCCAGGCCGTGTCTATATCGGCTGCTCCGCCCGGCCCTGAAGCCGTCTTGACTTTGAGTTCGCCGGCGGCGTTCACTCCGGTGCGGTCGTCCAGCTTAAAAGATCCGGACAGGCTGCCGGCGAGTTGCTTAAGGCTGCCGGCGGCAGTTTCCAGAGCCGCGCTGTTTAAGTCCAAGGAAACTTGCGCGGCGCGCATGTTGCCGTTTGCGTTGAAGTTAACGGCCAGAGGTCCTGAAACTCCCAGTCCCAGCGGGGCCAGATTTTCCGCTGCCAGGCTCAGGTTTGCTTTAAGGGCTCCGGCTTTATTCGAGGAGGCCTCGGCCTGCCGATCATTGATATTTGCGGCGACTTTACCTTGGCCTGTAATGATGCCCGCCAGCAGTCGATCAATATCGAGGTTTAGTTCACCCCGGGTTTGCCCGTTTAAAGTCACTTTCAAAGCTAAGGGATCCGCCAGGGCGGCCAGCAGTTGTTTATCCACGCCGCCCAGTTCAGCGGCCAGCTCTTGCCAGGAAGCCTGCTCCGCGCTGTTTAAAGTAAACCGGGCGTTGAGCGCATCAGTATTCCGCTGCCAGACGCCGTCGCCGCTTATGGTCAAGCCCATGCCTTGCACCGCGCAGCGGGAAAGAGCCAGGCGGACGCCATCGTCCTCGGCCTGTAGGGACAGGGTCAACTCATTTGTGTTTGGCCCGCTCTTGACGGAAAGCAATGCTTCAGCCGTTATGGAGTCTTCGCCTGTTCCGGCCAAGTTCAGGCCTAAATTCGGCAGGCTCAGGCGCGCCTCCAGGTCAGGCCCGACAACGGCCGTCAACTCGGCTTGAGCCCGGGCCAGCCCGTTTTCCAGGGAGCCCTTTGCGGCGAGGGTCAATTGCAGGGGCTGGTTAAGCTCCACTCCCGGCGGAGGCGGATTGTCGGCTGAGAAGCCTAAAGCGCTCCAGGCCAGGGAGGCGTTATTCAGGCTCAAGTCGTCTAATTCAACAGCCACCGGCATAAGCAGCGAGGGGCGGACACTGTCGGTTTCGGGTTCGGCCCTTTCCCCTTGTGCGGGTAAATCGGGCAGACGCAGCAGCTCCGGCGCATCTATGCGGATAAGCTCAAAACGAGCCATGCCGTGCAACAGGGACCAGACGGCTACGCGCAGCTCCAGTTCTTTAATTTTCAGCCAGGGACCATGCGTATCGCTTACAATTATGCCTTGCAGCAGTAAGTGCTGGGGCAACGGCCCTTCCGCAGATTCAATGTTTATGTTCAGGCCGGCTCCGCTTAAAAGGCCGGGAAGCTGTTCGAGAGCGTAATCCACAGCGTTTTGCGAGCGCAGCCACAGCAGTCCGCCGCCGAGGCTCAGACCCAGCAACAGCGCCAAGGCAAGCAGGGCGCGCAAGAGCCATTTCAGGGCCGGAGGCTTAGGCCGACGGCTGGCGGCGATGTCTTTTTCAACGTGCATCAGAAGCTCTGTCCTATGCTGATGTAAAATTGCAGGGCGTCGTCGTCATCGCGCGGATTGAGCGGGGTGGCCACGTCAAAGCGCACCGGGCCGATGACCGTGTAATAGCGGATGCCCACCCCGGCGCCCCAACGCATATCCCGCCCGTAATCCTTGAAGTCGTCATAAACCATGCCGCCGTCCAGAAAAGCCACCAGGCCCCACTCTTCGCTGATTTTCCAGCGCGGCTCAACGCTGACTTCGAACAGGGCCTTGCCGCCCAGGGGGTCATCGTCGCTGTCGCGCGGACCAAGAGATTGGTATTTATAGCCGCGCACTGAACCGCCTCCGCCGCTGTAAAAACGGATGCTGGGAGGCACATCTTGCGAATCTACGCCCCATAGGCTGCCTAGGGAAGCCCGCAAGGCAAGGATCAAAGTGTCTTCGCCCGCCAGAGGCTGGAAATGCTGCAGGTCCAGCCGGGAGCGCACGGCTGTGAAATTGCCGTCGTAAAATCCGTTATAGGGAGCCAGGGAAAAAAGCATTCGGCTGCCGCGCGTGGCGTCGAG
>CBDTYX010000066.1:0-8964 GCA_965364745.1 uncultured Desulfovibrionaceae bacterium
AAACTTGAGGATGCCCAGGTTTACCGAGGGGTGAAAGCGGAGCCCCCCTTTATAAGGGCCAATGGCGGAGTTGAATTGAATGCGAAATCCGGTGTTCACTCTGACTGTCCCGGAGTCGTCCACCCACGGCACTCTGAAGATGAGTTGCCGTTCTGGCTCAACAATACGCTGGATAATGCTGTGTTTAAAATATTTGTCTGTTGTGGCCAGCAGGGGGCGCAGGGAAACCAGCACCTCCTCCACAGCTTGGTAAAATTCCGGTTGGGCGGGATGGGTACGGGCCAAGTGCTCAAGAGTCTCTTTTACATAAGGCATGACATTTACTCCTAGCGGCAAAGTACGTATCAGCGGGGCACACCTGCGGGACATGTTGCCTGCAAATCCCGCAAGCGCTTTAGTTGGGGGGTGCGGCCCTTTGCCCCTGACTTCAGAGCAAAAGGCGTGGTGTGCCTCCGAACCATAGCAACAGCTGTTTTTTTAAGCCCTTTTTTTCGGCAACGCAAGAGGCAGAATCATAAAATAGGCCAAATGAAGACCGGTAGACGCGCTGTTTGGTCAGAGCGGCATATTTTGAGACTTCAGGTAAAGAGGACGCGGCGTACGCGCGGGGCGTCTTATTCGCTTGCGACGCGGCAGAGCTTGAAGAACAGCGTTAGTTTTTGCTCGCTGCTTTTTTAAGCTTCACCCGTAAATATTTAGGCGCTTCTGAGCGTGCTGGGATTGGTTAGTTATTTTTAATATTTTTTTTCCCTAGCTGATATTTTTCGGCAATTAGGCAAAGATTGTATTTTGATAAATACTGTGTAATTTAAAGAAAAATAGAGATTCATATGTGAAAAATGAATGTTAAAAAAAAGGCGGTCCGCGCGGCTTGACATCCCATAAAGGCCTGTCTTGCCTGGTTTTATACGAGGAGTAAAATACAACATAGAAAATGAACTCTTCATTTATTTCAATGTGTTAATGAGAATGACTCTTGGGGAATGTCCAAAAAATCCGCCTCGCTTTCTTCCGCCCCTTGCGTTGTGGCTTTCCCGGCAAAAAGGTATCACTTCCCCATGACAACTTCATGGAAGCAAATTCAGCATTCGCTTCAGGAACGTCTTTCTCCCGGTCATTATAAAGTTTGGATCGCCCCTTTAAGCGCGGAAGTGCAAAACGAAGGCAGCGAGATCGTTTTGAGGCTTTTTGCCCCGACGGAATTTATGGCTCAGAGGATTAAAGCGCGTTATCTGGAAAGTATCGCGCAGGCCGCGCTCTCTGTTTTTGGGCAAATGCCCGTGCTTAGTGTGCAGGTGGTTTGTGGCGCGTCTAATGCTTATTTTGACGCAAAAGCGCTTGAGACTGAAATGAATCCGTCTGGCGCCGCAAATAAAGGCGGTTGCGATCAGATGGGGCTGCCTCTGGAATATGCCCCCGCCGGCGGGCAAGCAGCCGGCGAGACAGGGGGCACAGGGGCGTCGGCTCGTTATAAATTTGATAATTTTATTGTCGGACCCAGCAATGAACTGGCCTTTGCCGCCTCACGCAGTATCTGCCAGGAAGATTTGGCGGTAAACACCTTGTTTTTAGCCTCGGGCCCGGGCCTCGGCAAAACCCATCTTCTGCGCGCGGCGGGCATGGAGCTAGGCAGGCGTTGCCAACGCAGCCAGTGCATTGTGGAATATCTTACTGCGGAAGAATTCGGCTCTCGCATGGTGGCGGCTATTAAAGCCAAAAATATTGACTCGTTCAAGGCCCGCTATCGCAACGCGGATGTGCTGCTTTTAGAGGATATTCACTTTTTTCGAGGCAAAGAACGCATGCAGGAGGAGCTCTTGTCCACCATCAAGGCCATCCGTGAGCGCGGCGGACGGGTGGTGTTTTCCTCCTCTTTTATTCCCAGAGATTTAACGGATATTGACGATCAATTGGCTTCGCGGTTCGGTTCCGGTTTCTTGGCCCAGATCAGTCGCCCGTGTCTGGATACCAGGCGTCGCATTGTTAAGGCTAAGGCTATGGCCAGAGCGGTGCCGCTGACCGATGAGGTCAGCGAGATGCTGGCCGCCCACTTAACCCGCGATGTGCGGCATATTGAAAGCTGCCTGCACAATTTAATTTTACGGGCCCGCCTTATGAACACAGAAATTACCCCGGACTTGGCCCGAGAAGTTATCAGCCATTACATTGAGCAAAATCCGGCGTTGGACTTAAGCAGCATTATCGCCACGGTTTGCAAAGCTTTTGGTATCAGCCAGGCGCAGTTGCAGTCTAAAAGCCGCAAGTCCGACTTTGTCACAGCTCGCAATTCCGTATTTTATCTGGCTCGGAAACATACCGACTGTTCGTTGCAAGAAATCGGCGGCAGTCTTAATCGCGCACATACCACAGTAATTAAAGGTATTTCTGCTCTGGAAAGAGAAATAAACCGTAAAAGCCCCCGCGGGCTGCAAATCAGCAACACGCTCAGCTTGATTGAAAAAAACGCCGCAAGCCACTAGTTTGGTTCGGATAAAATCCGCCCTAAAAGATGTTTTTATTGGGGCGTGCGGCTTTGGACAGGTTTATGCCCAAAAGGTCTTGTCAGTTGCCGTGAGCGGCTTTATGTACTATATTAATTCACATGGGCCTAAGCAGCCTTATTTTTATGTGGAGAACTAACTGGTAAATATATGGAGGTTCACAATGCGTAAGGTTCTTATGATCATGACCATGATGGCGTTTTTGGCTATGGGCGCTTTTGCCGGTTGCGACAACAGCAGTAAAGAAACTCCTGCCCCGACTCAGTCTGAAGCTCCGGCGGCGACCAATTCTACCCAGGCTAACTAGGCTTTCGGCTGGCGCGGCAGCCGTTTCGGCGGTCGGGCTTGCGCGACGTTCTACAGCGAGATTTTTTGTAGAATGCAGATTTTCACAAAAACCCCTCTTGTGGGGTTTTTGTGTTTTATCTAAAATGTAGTCGGTTGGAGCCGGCTTAGATTAGAAGCCCGGTAAGCAAAATTAATAAAAATTATTCCAGGCTGTTGCCCTTGAGAAAAAAAATCTTATTATTCCAGGTAATTTAAAATGCTGCCGGGCGTATTGGCGCTTGCGAATTCACGCATTTTACGGCGCTTGGCTTTGGGTACGGCTTTTCATAATTTCGGCTTGACTATTTCGGGCCGGAACCGTAGGTGGGTCTCGGTTTGGAAAAACCAAAGATCAATCCGGTTTGAAAAGCTGCCGGTCATAACCCTTATTTTAATTTTACGAGAGGTTTGTGCTATGCCCCTTTATGATTATACTTGCGCATCTTGTGGCCATCTGTTTGAGCTTTTGCTGCCCAGAGCCACGGACGACCCCCAGGCCTGCCCCAAGTGCGGCGGGGAAGGCAAGAAAGAGATCCCAATTCCCACGGTTTCTTCCGGACGGTTTTTATCTTACACCAACGGCTACGGCAATAAAGCTAAAGCCAGAGACCGGGCCGAATCCGTCGGCGATTGCCCGCTTAGTGAAAATTGCGGCGGTTGCGCCAAAGATTTTTTCACTCCTTACAAGCAGAAATCTTAATCAGAATGGCCCGACTTTTCGGTTGGGCTTAAAAAACTATCTGAACACAAACAGCCCCCGTCGCGCTCTTTGGGCATGACAGGGGCTGTTTTTATCTGTTATATTCGAGAGTGCGCGGCATCAGGGCTTATTCGTTGTGCCCATAAATAGCGCCGGTAATGGCTCCGGCCGCGCCGCCGATTAAGGCGCCGGTGGTTCCGCTGCCGCCGGCAATAGCCGCAATGCCGGCCCCGCCGAGCGCGCCTATGGCGCCGCCGCTAAGAGCGCCTTGTTGAGTCTTATTCATATTGGTACAGGCCGCAGTGCTGCCCATAATTCCCAAAACCAGGGCCATTACTAAAATAAGCTTTTTCATGGATTGCTCCTTACTTTTCTCTATTTATTTTATCCGCGACTTTGGGTTGAACCAGCTCGAACCAGATTACCTGCGGCAGCGGTAGTTCGAGGTCGCCGGGGTGCGTGGCTATATAGTTTTCAATAGCGGCGTACACCTCTTTATAAGTCATGCCTTTGAGGCCTTGATACCAGCAATCGATGAGGCTTTCTTTATATGGCAGCGGTTCGTCTCCCTGCCAGGAGTGCTCAATATCCAGCATGCTCATGAAGCCGACCAGAAAAGAATAGCGTTCATCTTCATTGGCATTTTGCCAACGCTTTAAAGTAACCATCGGGCTTGTGGTGACGTCTTCATTTTTTATCTGAGGGGCCTCTTCCGCAAAAGAGTTAACCGGAGCGATAAATGCGGCGCTTAAGAACAGAGCGGAAGCCACAGTCAGGAAAACCGGGGAATAGAATCTTTTCATAATGCCTCCTAGCAAGTGCGTCTTTTGGTAATAATGTAAATAATCACCATTTCGACGGAGTGAAGGGCAAGGCGGACGCCGTACAAGCTTAAAAATTACGGAGCATGAGGCACGGTCTCTTTGCTGAAAGCCTCGCCATTCCATTGGTAGTAAACATCATAGTCAAGGGGCAGGCTGCCGAGGCCCGTGGGCGTCCACAAAAGCGGCACGGCTTTTAGCTTCGCGCTGTCCGCATCCAGACAGATGAGCATGGACACTTCATAGTCTTCCGGCAGGGAGCGCCCGGCGGTTAAGAATTCAGAAATGCTCGGTTCATCAGGAATAGGCATAGGTATGATCCGGCCTCCGGCATCGCGCCGCCACAGTTCCATGGCGCATGATTCTCCGGACTGGACTCCGCAGGCGATAAAAATATCATTGTTGTCGGCGTGATACAGGTGCATGCGTACTTTTGTGTTGGAGTGGGGCACAGACGAGGTGAACTCCAAGTCATCGTCGGCCAGGGAGGTAAGCACCCAGGAGCTGACGCGGCCATTGTCGGCCAAAACCTGTTTTTCATTTTCATCCAGACCTTCCACGGTATTTTCAAAAATAGTGGGCGGAATGAGCCGGAAAAGGCGCAGAGCCGTGGGCTGCGGCCCTTGGGGGGGAGTGATTTTTGTCAGCAGCGGGCTGCTTTGCCCGGCGTGGTCTTTGCTTTCCTGGGCAGTTTCCGGGGGAGGGGCCAGTTCCCGGTCATAGTGGAGGATAAGATCCATATCTTCAGAGCTGTGACTGTCTGCGGCTGAAGACGTGGCGAAGTCATCGTCATTATATTCTGAAAGTGTGCCGGGTGGGGGGGCGCCATGCTCCTCGCCGGGGGCGGTCGCATTTCCGGGCAAGGGTTGCGCCCAGGTCGAGGGTGGAGATGCACTCCAAAATACAGTGCAGATCAACAAAATTTTTAGTAAGCGTCTCCAACCACCTGCAGCCAGAACCATGGCCGGATTCTCCTCTTGGTATTTCGAGTGTTCACGCGCAGGCAAGTCCTTTGTCGCGCAAGAAAATATACTTGCTCACGCAGCATATGTCCATGTTAAAAAATGATTTTCGGGTTTTATATGTGCGGGTCTTGAGGCTGGCAATTTTTTCTTCCCTGGCGTATACGCTTTGCAGCGACGTTTAGGAGCGTGGTTTTATGGTTATTCCGGTAGGCACCTTGGTTAATGCGGGCGCGGTGGCGGCCGGCGGCTTGTGCGGTATGATTATCGGCACGCGCATGTCCGAGCATGTGCGTTCGCTGGTTTTTCAGGCCTTAGGCCTATCTATGATTCTTTTAAGCATTCAGATGGGCCTCAAGTGTCAGGAAATTCTTATCCTGATTTTAAGCCTGCTCCTGGGGGGCATTACCGGCGGCATGCTGCATCTTGAAGCGCGCAGCACCCGAGCCGTGGAGGCCTTGCGCAACCGGTTGAAAGCCAGTGCGCTCGGCCGTAATGAGAATTTCGTGGAAGGCTTCATCAACACGGTTATGATTTGCTGTGTAGGGGCCATGGCCATTTTAGGCTCCATTGACGAAGGCATTACCGGAAACGCGCATATTTTATATACTAAGGCGCTTTTGGATTTTTTCATCTGCGTGGCCCTGGGCTCCACTTTTGGGGCCAGCGTCAGCCTGGCCGGGGTGGTCATCCTGGTCTATCAAGGCGCCATTACCCTGTTTGCCTCTTATTTGCAGCCTTGGGTGGCGGGGCCGGTGCTAGATGAGTTTACAGCCGTGGGCGGGGTGCTTATCTTTGGGATCAGCATCAACCTTCTGGACTTGCGGCGCATCAACGTGCTTGATCTTTTGCCCTCTCTGGTTTGGGTGTGCGTTTTATATAAAGTGTTTCTCTAATAGATCTGCAGGTTCGACTCCTTTAAGCCGCAGCGGCTCGAGTAAAGCCGCTGCCTATTTTTATATTGCATGAATACAACAACAGTGAAGAATATCGCCAAAAAAGGAAAAAAGGCCGCCAAGGCCGCTTCGGCAGTGCAAAGCGCTCCGGTTTACGGCCACTGCATCCATATTGAAGGCGCCCGCGAGCACAACCTCAAAAATATCTCTCTGGACATTCCCAGAGACCAGATGGTGGTGGTTTGCGGCCCCTCCGGCTCGGGCAAATCCACGCTGGCCTTTGATATTGTTCATGCCGAGGGCCAGCGCCGCTACATGGATTCCCTGGCCACATACGCCCGCCAGTTTATGCCTCAAATGGACAAGCCCGATGTGGACAAGATTGAAGGCTTGTCTCCGGGCATTTCTCTGGAGCAGCAGACCGCCAGTCGTAACCCCCGCTCCATTGTGGGCACGGTTACTGAAGTTTACGACTTTCTGCGCGTCTTTTTCGCCCGCCTGGGGCGCATGTACTGCCCCACCTGCGGCCGGCCCATTGAGGCCAGAGCCTCTGATGAAATCATCGCCGACATTCTGGCTCTGGGCGAGGGCACGCGCTGCCTTATCCTGGCGCCCCTCGCCGAATACCAAAAAGGCACCCATCAGGATAGATTAAAAAAACTCAAAGCCGAGGGCTTCGTGCGGGTGCGCATTGACGGCGAGGTTATGGAAATAGACGCTGTGCCCGCCTTGGATAAAAACCGTAAGCACAATCTGGATTTGGTGGTCGACCGCGTGGTTATCAAACCGGACCTGCGCTCGCGCCTGGCCGACTCCGTGGAGTTGGCCCTGCGTTACGGCCAGGGCAGATTGGTGGCGGCTTTTCAGCGCCAGGGAGATCAGGCCGCCGGCTCTGTCTCCGCGCCTGCCCCGGTCTGGGAAGAAATCGTCCACTCCACTTTGTCCGTATGCCCCAATTGCCGCGTCAGCCTGCCGGATCTTTCCCCGCAGCTTTTCTCATTCAACAGCCCGCAAGGCGCTTGTGCCCGTTGCCTGGGGCTGGGCAGCATTGAATACTTTGAGCCTGCCCTTATCGCGCCGAATAAAGGCCTGTCTTTAAACCAGGGCGGCCTGCTGCCCTGGAAAAATCCCCGCGCCCTGGCCCGCTACGCCGATCAGCTCGCGGATCTTGGCAAGCGCTGGAAATTCACCTTAGACACGCCCTTGCGCGATTTTTCCAAAGAGGCCATGAACGCTCTTTTTTATGGAGAAACCCCGGAAGGCAACGCCGTACAAGGCATGGCCGACAGCGGCCTGCGCCGCAACTGGCTGGGCGGCTCCGTAACTTTGGATACCTCCGTGCCCTGGGTAGAGGATGTTGTAGGTGAAAATAGCGAGGATAACGGCGACTGGGCGGAAGCTGACGCCGCCGCTGAGCCGCCGGCCAAAAAGGCCAAAACCGCCGGCAAATCCGCTAAAGCGGAAAACGCGGGCGTAGCCGAAAAATCCGTCAAGACCAAACTCTTGGCCAATCCCTGGCCCGGGGTCATCACCCTGCTAGAGCAGGGCATGCAGTACGGCGAGGCCTGGCGCGAGTATTTGTCGCGCTATCGCCAAACCATGGCCTGCAAAACGTGCAACGGCGCTCGTCTGCGGCCGGAAGCCCTGGCTGTGCGTGTGGGTGATCTGAACATCTTTAATTTTTGCGATTTACCTGTGGAGCGCGCCCTGGCCTGGCTGGACGAGCTTAAGTTCAGCGAGCAGCAGAATATTATTGCCGCGCCTCTGCTCAAGGAGTTGCGCCACCGTCTGGAGTTCATGAACAGTGTGGGCCTGGAATATCTGACCCTGGCCCGCAATATGTCCACCTTGTCCGGCGGCGAGTCCCAGCGCATCCGTCTGGCTTCCCAACTTGGTTCCGGCCTGGTGGGGGTAACCTATGTCTTGGATGAGCCGTCCGTGGGGCTGCATCCCAGGGACAATATGCGCCTGCTGGGGACATTGCGCAGTCTGCAGCGTCGGGGCAACACTGTGCTCGTGGTCGAGCATGATGAAGCCACTATTCTTGAGGCCGACCATATCATCGAAATGGGGCCGGGCTCCGGCGCGCAAGGCGGAGATGTGGTTTTCACCGGCACAGTCAAGGAACTGCTGGGCACGGCCGAAACCCTGACCGCCAAATATCTGCGCGGCGAACTGAGCATAGAGCGCCCCAAAAAACGACGTAAGGCCAAAGGCGAACTCATTCTTAAAAATGTGACCACCAACAATCTCAAAAATCTGGACTGCCGCATTCCCTTAAGCGTGCTGACCTGCGTGACCGGCCCCTCCGGTTCAGGGAAAAGTTCCCTGGTGGTGGACACTTTGTACAAACATCTGGCCCTTTCGCGTGGCCTTAAGGTGGAAAATCCCGGCGCCATTGATGACATTTTGGGCGCTGATCATCTGGAAAAAGTGATCATCATAGACCAGACCCCCATCGGGCGCACCCCGCGTTCCAACCCGGCCACCTACACCAAGGTGCTGGATGAAATCCGCAATATCTTCGCCATGACTCCGGACGCCCGCAAACGCGGCTACAAGCCCGGCCGGTTCAGCTTCAACGTGCCCGGCGGTCGCTGTGAAGCCTGCAAAGGCGACGGCCAGCTGTGCATTGAAATGCACTTTTTGCCCGATGTGTACGTGACCTGTGACGTGTGCAAGGGCAAGCGCTTTAACCTGGAAACTCTGGAAGTGCGCTACAAGGGCCTGAATATCGCCGAAGTTCTGGATCTCACC
>CBDTYX010000067.1:0-8921 GCA_965364745.1 uncultured Desulfovibrionaceae bacterium
TTAGCCGAGGCGACCCCGCCGGGCAAAGCGCACAGCAGCAGGGCAAACGCCAATATATGTATGGCACGGTTTCTTATGGGCATACCTTCAAATCCTTTCCGCCGCCCGCTTATCCATAACGTCGGGCAAAGCGGCAAAATTTGAAAAATACCGCTGCCGGTCCGGTCCGGGCTGGAAATTTTGCGCAGTTTAGCATGGCTTAAGTCAATGAACAAGCAGCCATTTGTCCTGATTTCCAAACGCCGCCGCGCCCGTTTTTTGCCGACAAGCTTTGGCTGGACGGACCTTCCGCTTTTGCATATGTTTAGACGTATACTCAGCCGCCCGGCGGCTTCAAGATTCAAAAAACTCACGTGAGGAGTCACCTATGCCATTCTACCGTGGGCGCCGTCTGCGCCGATCCCCCGCTTTGCGCACCCTGGTGCGCGAAACCGCCCTGCATCGCGAAAACCTGATCATGCCCTATTTTGTAGTCGATACGCCTGATGTAGACTTTCGCAGCCCCATTTCAGCCATGCCCGGCCAAAATCAGCTTTCTCTGCAAGAGTTGGAAAAGCAAATCGGCCGCGCCGCCGAACACGGCCTGCACGGCTGCCTGCTCTTCGGCATTCCGGCCGCCAAAGACGAAATGGGCTCCGAAGGCTATGCCGAACACGGCATCATCCAGCGCGCCTGCCGCATGATCAAGGAAAACTGGCCCGACCTTTTGGTCATCACCGACGTCTGCCTGTGCGAATATACCTCGCACGGCCACTGCGGCGTTATTGAAAACAACGACGTGGCCAACGACCCCACCCTGGAGCTGCTCAGCCGCATGGCCCTTTCCCACGTGCGGGCCGGGGCCGACATTGTGGCCCCATCCGACATGATGGACGGCCGGGTGGGCGCCATTCGCGAAGCTCTGGACGCGCACGGCTTCACTCAAACCCCCATCTTGTCCTACTCCATCAAATACGCCTCGTCCTTTTACGGGCCTTTCCGCGAAGCCGCCGAATCCGCGCCCAAATTCGGCGACCGCAAAACCTACCAGATGGACCCGCCCAACTGGCGGGAAGCTATCCGCGAGGCCGATGCCGACGTGGCCGAAGGCGCGGACATGCTCATGGTCAAGCCGGCCGGGCCCTACCTCGACGTGCTTTTGCGCATCCGCGAAACCTTTGCCCTGCCCCTGTGCGCCTACCAGGTCAGCGGCGAATACTCCATGCTCATGGCCGCCATTGAAAACGGCTGGCTGAACAAAGACGCCGCCATCCTGGAATCTCTCCTCGGGATACGCCGGGCCGGCGCAGACTTCATCTTAAGCTACTTCACCGAATACCTGCTGGAAAACAAGCTGGTGCGGTAGTTTCGCGTGAACACGCTGGAGGAGGGGAACCCCAAAGGGATCATCCCCCTGAGGTTACCCTCCTCCGGACCTCCTCCCCTCCTGAACCCGAATTGGCATGAAAGGGGGAAAAGAGGTTTGTTCGCCGGAAAAACAGGGATGAAAGCCCTTGAAAGGAATGCTCCGCCATGCCTGAACTGGTAAGCTTGCCTGAAAATATCCCGCCCTGCCGCATTCTGGCCTGGGAAGTGACCAGGGCCTGCAACCTGGCCTGCCGCCATTGCCGGGCTGCGGCGCAAAGCGCGCCCCACCCGGATGAGCTGACCCATGCGCAAGGCCTGGCCTTTATTGATGAACTGGCCGAGGGCGCTGCGCCGCCCATGCTTATTTTCACCGGCGGGGAGCCCCTCTTGCGGGCCGATATTTATGATTTGGCCGCCTATGCCAAAGAGAAAGGTTTAAACTGCGTCATGGCGCCCAACGGCACGCTGCTGGATGAAGCGGCCGCGGCCCGCCTCAAGGCCTGCGGCATTTTGCGCTGCTCCATTTCCCTGGACGGGCCCGACGCGGCCCGGCATGATGCCTTGCGCGGCGTGCCCGGCGCGTTTATAGCCGCGCTGAACGGCATCGCCGCCCTAAAAAGCGCGGGCCTGCCCTTTCAAATCAACACCACGGTAACCCAGGCCAACCGTGATTGCTTCAAGGATATTGCCCGGCTGTGCGCGGACTTGGGCGCGGCGGCCTGGCATATCTTTTTGCTGGTGCCCGCGGGGCGCGGCGCGGCCATGGCTGATGAAAGCATCGCGGCCGCTGAATATGAAACACTGCTGAACTGGTTTTATGATTTTCGAGCCAAGACCCCCATGCGCCTCAAAGCCACCTGCGCGCCCCAATATTATCGCATCCTGCGCCAGCGCGCCGCCGAGGAAGGGCTAACCGTCACTCCGGAAACCTTCGGTCTGGACGCCGTGACCCGGGGGTGCCTCGCGGGCATGGGCTTCTGCTTTGTCAGCCACACGGGAGAAGTGCAGCCCTGCGGTTATTTGGAGCTGTCCTGCGGCAATATCCGGCAAACGCCGTTTTGGGAAATTTGGAACGAATCCGAGATCTTTCGGCGCTTGCGCGATAAATCCGCTTATGCCGGAAAATGCGGCCGCTGCCCGTACCATCGCTTTTGCGGCGGCTGCCGGGCCAGGGCTCTGACCATGAACGGCCATTACCTGGCCGAGGAACCGCTCTGCTCCTATCAACCTTAAACGAGGTGAACCATGCGCCGCAATTCCGGACCCGCTCCACTTCCTGCGCCTGAAGAACAACCGGACGCAACCGACCGCCGTTTGCTGGACATCATCCAGACGGCCTTTCCGTTGGAAAGTCACCCTTTTGCCCGCCTGGGCGCAGAACTGAACTTAAGCGAAGAAGAAACCCTTGGCCGGGTGCGGCGTTTAAAGGAGCAAGGACTCATCCGCCGCCTGGGCGCCAATTTTGATTCCCGAAAGCTGGGCTGGCAAAGCACTCTGTGCGGGGCCAAAGTGCCGGAAGACCGCCTCGCGGCCTTCACCGCCGAGGTCAACCGCCTGCCCGGCGTTACCCACAACTACTTACGCCGACACACTTACAATGTCTGGTTCACCCTGATCGCCCCCTCGGAAAACGACATCACCGCCGCTTTGCAGGAACTCGCCCGGCGCACCGGCATAACCGCCCTCAACCTGCCTGCCCGAAAAGTCTACAAGCTCAAAGTGGATTTCGCCTTAGAATAAAGCCCCCCATAAGGGCTAAGGAGGGTGAGGGGCCGGGGGCGCTAATGCGCAGCTTTGGCGGACGCAGGCAGGGGACCGCCCAGGCGGCTTTTCAAAAAGACGGCCAGGGGCGCGTTAAAATCTGCATAACGCTCGCGCAACAGCTTCTCGTCAGGAGGCAGACAGGCCAGCCCGTCAAAATCAATAATGTAGTCGGCGCAGGGCGCAAGCAGGTCCACGGCGTCTTCTTCAAGCCTGATGACTTCCGGCGGCGCAGGCAGATTGCGGATTATCAGATCCGCATGGCTTGCGGACTTGTTCAGGCTGTCTGTTTTAACCGCAAACACCAGCGTCGGCTGCTTTACAGCGGCCAACCCCGCGCGGGTGAAAAACATGCCGTACGCCGGGGCCGCCAGCACCAGCGCGGAAATCCGCACCCGGGGCAGATCAAAGGATTCTGGCAAATAGGAAGCCGCGTCCATGCGCTGCTGGGCAAGGGCGGAACAATACGGCTCACCGATTCCCGGTCCGGCGCAATAAGCCGAATAAGCCGCAAAATCCGGAACGCCGCCGGCCAGGGACAGGGCTGTAGCCGCGCCCGTGCCTATGCCCACCACCGCAATGCGGTTATGATCGATGAAGCTCAAGCTGTCCGCGCCTAAAATGCCGGAGAGCACGAGATCCAGCTCATACGGGCGGTCAAGAATACGGCCGGGCTTGAACACGCCGCTCGAATCGGCAAAGTTATCCAGATTGTGGGTGGGCGCCGCCACCACAAATCCCTGCCTGGCAAGCTCCGCAGCCGTATCGTGGTAGGAAAGCATGCCGCCGCCGGCATCGTGCGACAGCAGCACCAGCGGAAAGCTGCCGGAGGCTTCCTTGGCGTTGCCCGCTGCGGAAAGGCTCCAATCTTGAATATTCAATTGAGACTCCGCGCGTTGGGCCGGATACCAGATCCCCACCTCCAGGCGAATGTCTTTTTGCTCGTCCCACAGAGTTATGGTCCGGAAACCGGCTGTGTACCTCACGCTTCGCGAGCCTAAGGCCAGGGAGCTTTCCGGCACGGCCAAAGCCGAAGCGAACGCAAAGCACAGCAGCAGCAGGGGGGCCAAAGCCCCCCTGCGTTTATACTTGTCAAAGCGCGCGCTCACCTTAAACAGCCTGCCCGGTTTGCCGCTAATTGCTCTGCAAAGAACGCAGCAGGCGTTCGCCGGCCGGAGTTTCCAGGAAGTTATCCAAAGCGGCCACAATTTCCGGGTCGTAATGGAAGGACTGTTCCTTCAGGATCTGCATAATGGTCTTCACGTCCATGGCCGAACGGTAGGAGCGCGGGCGGATCATGGCGGTAAAGGCGTTGGTCACCGCCAGCAAACGGCCGAAAATGCTGATTTCATCGCCTTTGATATGCCGGGGGTAGCCGGTGCCGTCCATGCGTTCGTTCATTTCATAAATGGCGGCCACAATGGGCAAGTCGAATTCGATGTTTTGCAGCACCCGGCGGGAATGCTCCACATGGCCTTCCATGATGCGTTTTTCCTCATCGGTGAGCACATCGGGCTTGGTCAGAATTTCTTTGGGCACAAACATCTTGCCGATCTGAGACAGGTTGGCCGCAGCTTCCACCGTGGCCACGTCCGCATCGGGCAGGCACAGGGATCTGGCCAACTGGCCGCTCAAGGAAGCCATGAATCTGGAGTGGCCGGCGAGATACGGGTCGGTTTCTTCAATGGTGCGCACCAGGGCGCTGATGGTTTGCTGCACCACGCGCTGGCTGCGTTCTTCGGCTTCCACCAGGGCGCTGATGTCGCGGTAAACCGAAACGATGCCCTTGGCCGAGCGCCCGGCAATGGGCGCCAGCGGGGCTTTGACGATCTGGAAGTGGTGCTTTTGCGAGCGCAGGAAGATTATTTCATTAACCACCACGCTTTCGCCGCTCATGAGCACCTGGTGGTCCGAAGCGATCAGTCTCTTGCCGGTATCAAAGCCGAACAGGGCGGGCACGTCCAGGCCCACCACTTCATCCGGCCTTCTGCCCACCGCCTCGGCAAAGGCCCGGTTGGCGTATTGGATGACGCCTTTATCATCTGTCAGAGAGATCAGGTCGGCAATGGTCGAGTTAATGCCGTCCAAAAGTTCTTTCTGTCCATCAATCACTTCAAGCAGGTCTTTGAATTCTTTGGCGATTTCCTTATTTTCCCGCCCGATGAGCCACCACCACAACCCGGAAACGAAGAGGCCGAGCATCACGGTGATCAGAATGGCGATGCCCACCACAGTACGGGTGTGCGAGGCAAGGTCCGCGCGGGCGGCGTCATAATCCACCTCCTGGAAAATCCACCAGGACAGACCCGGCACTTTTAAGGCCAGAGAGTAGACCACGCCTTTGCGCACGCTGTCGCGCATGGCAAAGGGAACATTCTCGCCGGAGGAAAATTCGCCGGCGCCTTCCAGGCTGCGCAAGGCTTCCGTGCCCCAGGGCGAAATTTCCTGGGCGCTCTTGCCGTCATACTGCACCAGCACTGTATTGATATTTTTGCTGAGCAAAGACACGGGCTTAAGCAGGTCAAACAGTTTGCCGGTCACAATTTTGCTGAGCATGAGCACGGCCACGGGTTTGGTGCTGGGGTCGGCTTGCGGCGGCAAAATGGGCATAAAAATATCCATGGACAGGCCGTTGGGAGTGATGCGCAAAGGCGCGTAGCTGATCTCGCCGGAGCTGAGCGTGTTTTTTACGCAGTTTTTCTGGCTGTCGCTCAAGGGGTTAATCACCGGTTCGGTATAAATGTAAGTTTCACCCCGCGCGTTAATGATGCGCGCCTGGCTGAATTCGGCGTAATTGGTAAAATCGCGCAGCATATTCTGCATCAGCGGCAATTGGCTGTACAAATCGTTGAAGTCGCTGCGCTGGTCCGGGCTCACCCGGTCAGGGTCGGCAAACATAAGCGAAACGTCGCCGCCAAGGTCATTCACGCTGGAGGCGAACAAACGGAACATGTCCGCATTGATCAGCCGGTCGCCGCGCGTTTTCAGGTCGGCCAGCCAGGTGTTGATGGCCTGCACATAACCGGCGGCCAGGGTTTCCTCCTGCTGCTTAAGCGCATTTTCCAGGTCATTTTCCCGGTTGCGGATGTTCAGGAAGACAATTATCGCCGCGGTCAGAATGGCTACCGCCAAAAGGGCCAGGCCGAACGTCAAAACGCGCGACTTCTTCTCAATCTTGGTTTCCATGCTTGGCTTGCTAACTACTTCTGCCATGTTACTCACCTTTTATTTATCGCATTTTCAAATTTAAACATTAAAATGCTCAAAGCGCCTAGTTTTTATTCTTGATGGGCACATGCGACCATCTGTACTCTTCATTCACGGAATACTGCGGTTTATAGTGTCCCAAACGGTCATGGGTCATAATCACGTTGGACACATTATCGAGCACATAGGCCGTGCCGTCGCCGTAAACCACCAGCACGGCATGCGCCAGGTTGCGGATGGTGTCCTGCAAAATTACAATGCGCAGGTCAGAGGCCGGCATCCCCAAATCACGCAGGGCATAATATTTAGTGATGGCGTAATCTTCACAGTCCCCCGACTTCTGGATAAACTCGCGTGGAGTTTCCCAATAATCCGCAACCCCCCACACTTCCATATCGGTCCGGTACGGCATGCGGTTAAACAGATCGTTGACCTGCTTCAATTTTTCTTTAAACGAGAGCCCGTCCGCTCTATCCTTAAGCGCCTGCCACTTCAACTTGCCCACTGCGTCGCTTTGAAAAGTCGGGTCTTTACGCTCGGCGCTCAGCACCCTATCCCACTTGGGCAGGTTTTTCAGCGCGCCCCTGAATTCCACGGTATTGAACAAGCGTATGGGTTCGTCGGCCCAGGCGGCCGATGTCCACAAAAGCGCCGCTATGAACAGCAGTGCCGGCAATAAGCGCAGGCCGGCACTTTTGCCTGCTTGTCCGCCGCATCCCATTATTTTTCAGTAAAAGCATCCTGCTGGGCTTTCATGATGGGCTTAAGCAAATAGTCCAACACCGAACGCTTGCCGGTTAAAATATCCACAGTGGCGGTCATGCCCGGCATAATTTCCAGCTTCTTGCCGCGATACTCAATATAGTTTTTATCGGTGCGCAGCCTGACCAGATAAAAATATTCGCCGTTTTTCTCCTCAACAGTATCCGCGCTGATCTGCTCCACCTTGGCGTTCATGCCGCCATAGATGGAAAAATCATAGGTGGAGATTTTAATCACGGCATCCTGGTCCTGGCGCAAAAGCCCGCGGTCCTGCGGCCTGATCTTGGCCTCAATCACGAGGGTGGTGTCCAGGGGCACAATTTCCAAAATGGGCTCGCCCGGCTTGACCACGCCGCCCAGAGTATTGATGATGATGCGCTGGATGGTGCCGCGCACCATGGAACGCACTTCGGTTCTGGTCACCCGGTCTTTGCCCGCGGCAATGGTTTCCAGCAGGGAGTTCAGCTCCACGGGCCGTTTGCTGATCTCATTTCTGATCTCAGTCTCATACTCGGCCTTGCGCTGAGCGATGCGCCCCAGGGCTTCTTCCGCAGCCTGCCGCGCGCCGGGGATGCCGTAGGTCAGGCTGTCCACCTGGGTCACCAGATCCTGTTCCTTTTGCAGCTCGTTGTTGAACTGCAGCTTGGAATAAGAGCGCCCGACCATGGGCCGGATCATGGCCACGTTGTCGCGCACCAGCTTGAGGCTGACCTCCAGCTGTTCCTTGCGGGCCTCCATGCCTTCGGCTTCCTGCACTTTTTGCTGATACTGGGCTTCCAGCACCTGCATTTCCGAGCGCATTTTCGAGAGCCAGGCATGATGAATGGACATCTGGTCGGCAATAATCTGAGGCATCAGTTCGGATTTTGCCCTGAATTCGTCGGTGTAAACCGGCTCCTCGCCCTTGACTTCCGCTTCCAGGCGAAGAATGGCCGCTTCGTTTTCCATGGCCTTGGCGTAAGCGTCGCGGTAAAAGCTCTGGGCGGACTGGTTGTCCAAAAGCACCAAAAGCTGCCCCGGCTCCACCACCTGGCCTTCGCGCACATAAATATCCTGCAGAATGCCGCCTTCCAGGTTTTGCACCACCTGCACGCGCTGCGAAGGCACCACCTGGCCCTGGCCTCTGGTGACCACGTCCAACTGCGCGAAATACGCCCAGATCAAAAAAACCACGAAAAAGAGCAGCACGGCGCCGCTGAGCATATAGGCGAGCGGGTGACCGCGCCGGTGCATGGCCGCGTCCACCTCATCCATAAATGCGAGGTCTTCGCGCTCCATGGCGTCTTTTTCGTAATACTCCCGCGTAAACATGGCCAGGGGATCGCGGCTGTCCCCAAACTTATGCGCGGGCTCATCATCAGTTTCAAACTTATGAAAGTTGCGCTTAAAAAACGACAACGATTCTCTGACGCGCCGCCACAGGCTCTTTTCGGGTTCGGGCGGCTGCTGTTCCGCCATCTGCTGCCCGGCCGCCTGTTGCTCGGCTGTCTGTTGTTCATGATCAGACATAGATAATCCTTATGCCGTGGCCGCCTGGGGCTTGCGCTGCCTGGCCGCCTGGATTTGTTCATTGCGCAGGGCATTAAGCACCGCATCTTTGGGACCGTCCGCCAAGACCTGGCCGCTGTCAATGACTATCAGCCTGTCCACCAGGTCAAGCATGCTCAAGCGGTGGGTAATGATCACCAGAGTTTTATCGCCCATAATGGTGGCCAGGCGCTGCTTGAACATGTTTTCAGAGCCGTTGTCCATGTTGCTGCTCGGCTCGTCCATGATCAAAATATCCGGGTCGTGCAGCAGGGCGCGGGCAATGGCCACAGACTGGCGCTGCCCGCCGGACAGGT
>CBDTYX010000068.1:0-8904 GCA_965364745.1 uncultured Desulfovibrionaceae bacterium
TTGCCCCTTCAGGTTCCCCTTCCCCGGCCTCCTTCCCCTCCTTAACCTGTATTGGGTAAGAGGTGCGGGGGGCTTTCAGATGTTTGGGCGCAGAGCTGAGTTTGTCTGAAAGAGAGTGAACGGTTAACAGTTGTGTGCTCTTTTTTTATACGTCACTGGCCGTGCATGGCGTAATATCTGTCCACGGCCCGGTCGGCCGCCCAGGTGGCGGGCGCGTGCATGTAGCCAAGCACGGCCTTGTTATCAAATGGTTCGGCTTCCACAATCACATCGCCCAGGTTTATGCGGTAATGCCGGGCGTCCCCCTCGTCAGGCGGACCGTATTGCGCTGTAAGCCCCTTGATCACCGCGGGCAGGTCTTTTGCGGCAAAAGCGAACCAAGCCAAGGAGATGTGGCCGTCAAACGCCGAGTAGCTGTTGCCTTTCACTTTTACCCCGAACATGGGTGGAATATCGCCTGCAATTTGATAGCGCTCCGTGCCGTGCGGTTCGGATTCATAACGCTACAGAAAAGGGTAATCCTTGACGCTGCCGCCCATAAGCACCCCATTGGCGGCCACGGGCGCATCGCCCCGCCGGTCCTTGATGATCTGATTCACTGTGGGCTTCCAGGTAAAAACCACCATGTTTGCATCCTGGCCCGGCAAGGGCGCCATCTGCGCCTGAATTTCATATGCATCCCAGTTCCAGCCGCCGCTGTCCAAACGGCCGGGCAGAAAGTACTTGCCGGAAAATGTATTTTTCAGCCTTTCAGCGTCTTGCCGGGCTATTTCGAATTTGATGCCGTAAATCACACCCTTGTAAGTGGTAAAAGTTAAATTCTTAATGGTTGCACCTTCATGGCTGAGCCTTTCTGTTTTGGCCAGGCGGTAAAGGGCCATATATTGCGTAAGCGCGTCTTCCGGTTCCGTACGTTGCTTCAGTTCCGGATATTTGCTTGCTTTGTCGCCCAGGCGGACGCCGGCCACCACCGGCGGTCCCACATCCGGGTCGCCTGTGGTGTCAAATTTGATGTCCCCCTCCTTGGGCGGCATTATCGTGTTATCCGGATTCGCAAAGAAGTTGATAATTATGACCTCAGAATCAGGCGTCGGCCAAAAGTGTACAAAAAACCCGTTTTGCAGCCAATAAGGGCTATTGTCTTTGTACCTGGCCGGCGGGCCGTATATGCCGCTCAGCCATCCTCTGGCGGCCGGGGCGTTGGCGGCGGTAATGCTTACGGCAATGCCCAGGATTTTATTTTTTCGCGTCAGGTAGGACTCGTTGATAACGGCCAGGCCTCCGAGTTGCTTGCCTGTATTGCCCTTAATTTCGTAAATGGTGATATCGTCGTGCTTCTCGCCGTTCGCCAGTTGCGGATAATCGCTGACTCGGCCGTTAAGGGCCACGCCAAGGATGACCGGCATGGGTCGGGCTTTGAGATCCGTGCCGTATTGCTCCTTGGCTTGGGCCTCAACGGGCGCGGCCGCCAGAGCCAGGATGATGGCCGGCAAAATTATGGACAAGAGCCATCCAGTTGATCTTGTTGCATATTTCATGGAAAGCCTCATTGGCAAGATAATGTGTTTGGGAAGGCAAAGGCGCTGGCCTATATTTACTTGAGTTTCGGCAATAGGGCAATATGTTTTACGATATTTCGTCTTCATTGGAAAATGCTTCCTGCTTGACAACGGGGCGGCAAGCCCCTAGGTATACCTATCAACAAACATGGTGTGCGCGCTGTTTGAGAAAAAATATGCAAACCCGCGCGTCAACCAACTCCAAGGAGCATTTTCATGGCTTATGATATTCGCTTTGTAAAACTGGTGGGCGGGGAAACCGTCATCGGCAAGTATGACGCCGAGTCCGATACCCTTAAAGAAGTGGCTATTCTGCAAAGCATCCCCACCGAACAAGGCGTGCAAATATTGCTTTTGCCTTACGGCTATCCCTTTGAACAGGACTTCAGCGGCTACATCAGCTTCCAGCATGTGCTGTATCAATACAAAGCTTGCCCCAAAGATATTCAGGACCGGTACACGGAAGCCACCTCCAGCCTGACCATCGCCGGGGCCGGAACTATGGAAAGCCTGAACAGCATGCAGGGCGCGGGCAATATCGCCGACCTGCTTCTTAAAAAATAGCCGGTAATATATACCAGACATCTAACCGGGCGCGACCGGCCTTTGCGGCCCGCCCGGTTTTTATTATACTTTTATCATGCAAGCCCTGCTGTCTCTTTTGCCCAAACCCAGCCGCTATTTAGGCATTGAAGAAGGCTCCGTGCATAAAGACCCGGAGAGGGTGACCTTGCACGCGGCTCTGGCCTTTCCGGACCTGTACGAAGTGGGCATGTCCTATCTGGGACAGAAAATTATTTACGGTCTGATTAATGATCGGCCGCAGTGGTGGGCGGAGCGAGTGTTTGCGCCTTGCCGCGAAGCCGCCGCCGTTTTGCGCGAGGCGGGCGCTCCTTTGTGCAGCATGGAATCGGATACGCCCCTGTCCGACATGGATTTCATAGGCTTCAGCGTTACCCACGAGCTGTGCTACACCAATATTTTGTTTATGCTTGATCTGGCCGGCATTCCACGCCGGGCTTACGCACGGGGGGCGCTTAGGTCGGACGGGCAGATTCCGCGTCTGTCGCACGGCCCCATTATCGCAGCCGGCGGCGGCGGCGCGCTGGCGGCAGAGCCCCTGGCGCCGTTTATGGACCTCATGATTTTGGGCGAGGGCGAAGAAGTTACCCTGGAGCTGTTTGAACTTCTGGAAAAAGCCAAAGCAGCCGACTGGACGCGGGAGGCATTTTTGGAAGGTGCGGCCGCTATTCCAGGCATCTACGTGCCGGAGTTTTATGAGACTCCCGCTGACCGCCCGGCGGTGGTCCGCCGCATTATTCCGGATTTTAACACAGCGCCTTATCCGGCTTCCCAAGTAATTCCCTTTGGAGCCATCCACAATCGCCTGGCTCTGGAAATAGCGCGGGGTTGCACGCGCGGCTGTCGTTTTTGTCAGGCCGGCATGATTTACCGCCCGGCCCGGGAGCGCTCGGTAGCGAAGATTACCGGTTTGATGCAGAATTGTCTGACCACCACAGGCTTTGACGATCTGTCGTTTCTGTCTTTAAGCACCGGCGATTTTTCCAGCCTCAAAGAATTGTTCTTAAATTGCATTGAACGCTGCAATGCCGAGCAGGTCTCGGTTTCTTTGCCGTCCTTGAGGGTGGGCTCCATTGACGACGACATTATGCAGCGCCTTTCGGCCTTGCGCCGCACCGGGGTAACCCTGGCGCCGGAAGCGGGCAGTCAACGTCTGCGCAACGTTATTAACAAAGGCATAAGCGAAGACGAAGTTATTCTGCACGCCCAAAAGCTGTTTGAATACGGCTGGCAGCAGGTCAAGCTTTACTTCATGATCGGCCTGCCCACGGAGACGGATGCGGACCTGCTGGCCATAGTGGATTTATGCCGCAAAGTGCGTGATGCGGCCGGACCCGGTGTGCGGCGTTTGCAGGTCACAGCGGCGGTTTCGCCGTTTGTGCCCAAGGCGCATACCCCATTTCAGTGGGAAGGGCAGATCTCCGAGGCGGAGATGCTGCGGCGTATATATTTGTTGCGTGATGCCTGCAAAGCGGAGAAGGGCGTAAAGCTGCGCTGGCATGATACGCGTATGAGTTTTCTGGAGGGGGTGCTGTCCCGGGGCGACCGTCGCCTGGCCGCAGTGGTGGAGCGGGCCTATGAAAACGGGGCGCTGTTTGATTCCTGGGTGGATAATTTTGATTTGTCCCCTTGGCTGGCGGCGCTGGAAAGCGAAGGGGTGACGGCTGAAGAATACACCGGGCCCCGGGATCCGGACCGGCCTTTGCCTTGGGAGCATATCAACTGCGGCGTTTCCCGCGAATTTTTATGGCGCGAAAAAGAGCGCGCCTTGGCCGAGGCCGTGACTGAAGATTGCCGCTACGGCGCTTGCCGGGTTTGCGGAGTCTGCGACCGGGATACGGCCGCGTCTTTGCTGAAAGCGCACGAAACGGCGGATTCAGCCTGGAAGCAAGCGCCTTTTGCCAATCAGCTCAACCGTCGGGATCGCGACCAGGAAACCCATGCTCCCCGGCGTGATGAAGAGGGGCGCATTCCCATTCCTCCCAAGGTTGCGCCGCCGCCTATGCTTGAGGAGCTTGTTCATAAAGCCGCCACCTACCGCCTGTGGTACAGCAAAGAGGGCCGCTCCGTATGTTTGAGCCAGCTTGAACTGCAAACCATTTTTGATCTGGCCTTCCGCCGGGCGAAATTGCCCATGGCATTTTCGCAGGGCTTTTCCCCGGCCCCGCTGTTAAGCTTCGGCAAAGCTTTGCCTGTGGGGGTGGCCAGCCGGGCCGAGTGGTTGGGCCTGACCCTGCGCGAAGACATGGATCCGGTCGAAGTTGCTGCCCGTCTGCGCGGCAGGCTGCCGCGCGGCATGGAAGTTTTGTATGCGGAGAAACTGCTCAAACATAAACATTTGCCGCAAGCTGTGGCCGAAATCTACACCCTGGAATTTTTGCCCCCGGTCCGGCAGAATGATGAAGTTGACCCTGTGGGGGTGGCCAGTCTGGCCGCCTGGCGCACTTTTGCGGCTGAAGAGCGGCGGCCCTGGGTGCGGGAAACCAAAAAAGGGGCGCGCGAGTATGATTTGCGTGCCTTCTTTACGGAAATTGCCGCGCTTGAAGAGCATGGCAAAGAATATTTACGCCTGACTTTTGATTGGAAACACGATTACGTTTCGCCCCTGGCCCTGGCCTTGGCAGTCACGCCGGAATTGGGCGTTGAGCGGGTATTGCTGACCAAGATCGCGCAGGTATTTTAACTTTAGATAAAAACCTTGCCGCCCGCACGGCCCAGGGCTATAAAAAATCATGTCCGCCAAAGCACATCGCGCGTTGTACGCACAAATTCCCACCTTTGCCTGCAAGCCGGGCTGTAGTGACTGTTGCGGCCCGGTGCCCTTCTCAGCCTGGGAAGTCAGCCAGATGCCGGAGCCCAAGCGATTCAGCACCGGGCAGGGCTGCCCGCACAGTACCCCGCAGGGCTGCGCCATTTATGAACAGCGCCCTCTGATGTGTCGCCTCTACGGCACTGTGCCGGAAATGCGCTGCCCGCACGGCTGCGCGCCGGATAAGCCGTTGTCCAGCGCTGAAGGCCGTAAAATTCTAAAAAAATATAAGAAACTGGCTGAACAGCCTGGATCCAGACATATCCGGGTTCACCCGCAAGGCTAGCCATCGCCTGAATTCAATATGGCGTGGATTCCCCCGGCGCCTGTCAGCCGCCTATGGTTTCGTTGTCGGGGTTCAGCGGATACTGGGGCGCGCCGCCCAGGCCGCAGTAGCCCCGGCGTTGCTCCATGGCGCCCCATTTGGGCTCCGCCCAGCGCCAGGCCGCGCATTGCGCCCCCCGGCAGACTTCTTCTTTGGCGCCCATGGTCCGGGGGCAGATGTAGTTCTTGGCTTCCGCGTGTTTCATGCTCTTTCTCCTTAGCTGTAAATCTTTGCAAGCATTTTTGAGTTGCCAATTATCAGGCATTACTCTATGTTTTTTTCAGTTTAATGTATATGTGAAGCATTGAGGTAATCCATGGCCTTGCTGTTTGAACATCGCCTCGCCGCAAGGCTTTGCCCGGCGGGGTTAATTTTATTCTGTGTCTTGTGCCTGGCCGCCTGCACCGCCGGGATGGGCGGCGGGGGAGGGCGTGAGCTGCCCACCCAGCGTGAACACAATGCCTTTAAGGCTATGATTCTGGCTCAGCCGGAATTTACAGAAGAAGAGTTGCTTAAATTTCGGGCCGATCTCGCGCCCACGGTTGATATGCCCAAAGACGAAGCCATGGCTTATCTCGAAACCGAGAAAGGATGGCCTCAAAATAGGTCCACATATATGATTCTTAAAATGGGCATGGCCTCGGAAAGCATCACGGCCGGAAAAAATTACGCCGTCCTGTTTCCGATCATTCCGGCGGAGCTTTATCCTTCCGCAACAGAAACGGCCCTGGTAGGTAAACATCAGGATGTGGTCATTCCTTTGTTTATACCTAAAAGCAATCCGGCTGTACCCGATGAGGCTTTCGGGCAACGCCCTTAATAGCGTAACAAGCCGCAATGCCGGCCTTCACCTTTAACCCCCGTATTGGAGCATTTATGGTTACATTGAGAAATATGCTGAAAAATCGCGCCTTATTCCTGGGTTTGGCGCTTGTAGTGATGATGCTTGCGCTTACTGCCTGCAAAACCGGCAAAAGCTCGACCGCCTTGCCCACCCCTGATCCCGCATATTCAGACCCGTTGGAAGATCCGGCCTATGAAAAGGCGGTAATGGAAGCCGGCCCCGAATTTACCGAAAAAGAACTGTTGAAAATTATGACGGATATTCAACCGGTCACCAATAACGGCATGGGCGACGTGCTGGACTATTTGACCGGCGCTCCAGGCTGGGAAAGAAACCGCGCTTACTATATTCTGACAAAGGTCGCGGTGTCTGAGTTCATTTTAAGTGAACCTGACGCCAGACAAACCATTTCAGAAGAATACCCGCAAGGCCTGCCCACGGATAAAGAATTGGATCTGGTGCGTAAAAACCGCGCCGCAGTGCACAAGGGCATGGACATAGAAGAATAGCCCAAAAGCTGTTTATAGACGACCGCCCGGCTGAAAGATGCGTCTTTTGGTCGGGCGGCTTGTTGTCGGCAAAAGATTATATTTTCGAAGATGCGCTTGCGCCCTGCTTGCAAAAGGGATCGAATTCATCAGCGGGGAGAATATGCCTGGACGAATGTGCCGCGGCGTATTATAGAAAAAATTCTGAGAACAGACCCGCGTATAACGAGCCGGCTCTGCGCCTAAGAGATTATGTGGCGCTGAAGCGGTTTTTTGTGAAATAAAACCGGCTAGGCAACCGATTCACGTAACTTAACTCAAGTAAGGAGTTGCTATGATTACTTCTTTAAAGCAAATGCTTGGCGACAAAGCGCGCCTGCTGCTTTCCGGTCTTGTTTGTCTGGTGCTGGTGGCCGGGCTGGCCGCTTGTCAACCCAAGCAGACGTCTACTTCGGAAAGTGCCCCTGTAGCGGAAAACGCCGCCGGGCAGAATCAAAGCGAAGGCGCTGTCGAGCAGAACCCTCTGGAAGATCCGGATTACGCAAGAGCGATAATGCAGAAGGGGCCGGAGTTTACGGAAGCCGAACTGCTCAAGATTTACAAGGATATGGAGCCGGTTTCCCGGGGTTCTATGGGCGAAGTGGTGAACTATCTTGAGGCTGAAAAAGGTTGGGACGGCTCCAGAGTTTATTATATCCTGAGCAAGGTGGCTTCTGCGGAAGCGATTTTGCAAGATCCGGCCAATCGCGAAATGATCGCGATGGATTGGCCCGAAGATCTGCCTACGGCAAAAGAATTGGGCCTGGTGCAAAAACACCGCGCGGCCCTGCACAAACTCATCGGGGTGACGGAATAAGTCGGATTCTGGTGCAGCCCGGAATAAAGAGGGCCGCGACGCACAGTTTATGTGTAGCGCGGCTCTTCTTCTTTGACGATCTGGAAAGCTTTGTTGCCTTTGAGGGTGCCGCAGATGCCCCAGAACTTGCGCACCCCGGCCACGGTGCATTCTAAAAGCGCGTCCGTGTCCGTATCTAAAAGGATGACGTCGCCTTCTTTAAGGCGCATCAACTGATTGCCGGTGATGCTGCTGTCGCCGAAGCGGATTTTCAGCTCCACCGGGGTTTCCATGAGGCGTTCTTTCAGGCGGGCTACCCAGGCGTGATCCACTTCCAGGCGTTCGGTCTGGAAACTGGCGTGCAGCTTGGAACGAATAGGCTCAATGGTGGCGTAGGGCAGGCAGATGACCAGGGAACCGATAGCGGTTTCCAGCTCCACTTCAAAAGTGATGACTACCACCACGTCGCTGGGCGGCACAATGGCCGCGAACTGGGGGGTTATTTCCGAGCGCACCAGTTCCAGATTGACCTCGTGCACGGGGCGCCAGGATTCTTCCATGTTGTCCAGGGCGATTTTGATGACCCGGTCCACAATGACCTGCTCAATGCGCGTGAATTCGCGGCCTTCGATTTTAGGTTGCGAACCGGCGCCGCCGAAGAAATTTTCCACCATGGCGAACACCAGACGGGCGTCCACGACCATAATGGCCGTGCCGCGCAAAGGTTCCATTTTGAAAATATTAATGCTGGTGGGCACGGGCAGGGAGCGCATGAAATCCCCGAATTTGGTCATGTCAATGGAAATGGGGTTAAGCTCCACACGCTTGCGCACGGTATTGGACAGGGCATTGGTGCACAGCCGGGCAAAGCGGTCGTTGACGATTTCGAGCACCGGCATGCGGCCGCGGAGGGTGCGGTCCTGATTGGCGAGGTCAAAGGAGACAATGCCGGAATCATCTTCCGGGATATTATTTTCCTGTTCTATTTCGCCGCCGGAAAGCCCTCGTAAGAGAGCATCCACTTCATCTTGCGCCAATACTTTGTTCATATATAAGTGACCTTAATTCAGTATTTCCAGTAAGTTTCAGCAGCCGAGCTCGTTCAAAGTTTCAGTCGATTTTAGTACAAAAATTTATGCAATTTTAATACCACCAGGCTAAGAAGAAGTAGGCCGACAGCACCGGTAAAGTTGCATAGCTGGCGTATTTATGGCAATATTATGCTTCAACTCTTCAGCGTCATGCCGTATATTTGACCCGCAAAAAATTGGCGGCGGGCGCTACGCCCGGATGCTGAAAACACTAAACCATAGTCTTAAATCATGCAACTACAGGTAAGCGCCACTGACGGCAAAAGCCGCTACATTGCCGTGCAGCCGGGGGATACGCTGGCCCAGGCTGTTTATTTGTCCGGCATTTTTGCCCCGCGTCCTTTGTGTTCGGGCCTTGGAAGCTGCGGCTT
>CBDTYX010000069.1:0-8767 GCA_965364745.1 uncultured Desulfovibrionaceae bacterium
TTCATGAGGGTAGTTTTGCCCGCGCCGTTTTCGCCTAAAAGCGCGTGCACCGTGCCCTCCTTCACCTTAATCGATACATTGTCCAAGGCTTTGAATTCGCCGAAAACCTTGGAGATGTGATCTATCTCTAACAGATGACCAGAATGCTGCTCCATGTAAAAACACCCTTATTCATACCATCGGTTATATATACCCACCGCCCCGACCAATCATTATTTCGGTGAATCATTGAACGGCCTCGTACGGCCGTTCAATGATTCGGGTTTAATCCTGTACAGCAGGATTAAGTTGCATTGTTACTTGGCAGCGGGGTCAAGCTTGCCGGACTTGATGTCTTCAATGATCTGAGCCACTTCCTTGCGCAGATCTTCAGACACGGAAGGACCGTAAGAACCTAATCCGGCCGCATCAGGCGAGTCAAAGCCGACCATGTATTCCTTGCCTTCCAGTTTGCCGTCTTTGGCGATGGTGACCATATCCAGCAGGGCGCCACTCCACTTCATAACCGCGGACTGCAGGATAATGTCGGGCCAGTCGGGGTAGGTGTCATAGTAAATGCCGAAGGCATTCTTGCCCTGCTCCTTAACCGCCTGGTAGCTGCCCACAATGGCGTTGTCCATGGTCGGGAAGACCATGTCGGCGCCCTGGCTGATCACGGTCAGCGCGGCTTCTTTACCCTTGGCGATATCGTCCCAGTCGTTGGTCCAGGCCACCAGAACCTTGCCGTTCGAGTTGGCGGCCTTGAAGCCGTTTTCAAAGCCGAGCAGCATCTGCATGGAGAAGGCGATCTGCTGTGCGCCGATAAATGCGCCGGTGTTGCTCTTGGTCATTTTGCCGCCGATGTAGCCCAGGGTGTAGGCCAAGCCTTCATAATGGAAACGGGCTACGGCCACGTTTTTGTCCGGGGTGGTGCCGTTAAGAACCATGAACATGGTGTCGGGGTATCTTTTGGCCACGCGGTCCACAGCGTCCTGAAACTCGCCGCCCGCGCCGATAACCAGATTATAGCCGCGGCGGGCATAGTCGGCCAGGGCTTCCGCCTGGTCGGGCTGCGGAACCTTTTCGCTGTAAGCCACTTCAATGCCCAGCTTTTCCTTGGCTTGCATAGCACCTTCATAGCAGCTTTGATTGAAGCTCTTGTCGGTGATGACGCCGGGCATAACGAGGGCGGCCTTAAATTCCTCCGCCTTGGCCTGGGAGAAGCCTCCCAAAACCAACAGGGGCAATGCCAGCAACGCAGCCCATTTTAAAGAACGAGTAAAAATTCCTTTAGCCATAATAACCTCCAGTTTCAGGTTAATGCGTTCTGCCCGGCCATGATTCACCTTTTCGGCAATTGCCTGATCCAAAGGGAATCTTTTTGCGCCGCGCCTCTAATCGCGCTTATTGCTTGGCGCCGGGATTAATTTTTCCAGACTTGATGTCTTCAATCACCTGAGCCACTTCTTTGCGCACTTCTTCAGGCACAGCCGGGTTATACGTGCCCAGTCCCACTGCTGCGGGGGATTCGAACCCGACTATATACTCCTTGAATTCAAGCTTGCCTTCTTTGGCGATCTTGATCATATCCGCGATAACCCTGGACCATTTCATGATCGCCGACTGCAGGATGGTGTCCGGCCATGCCGGGTAAGTGTCGTAGTAAATTCCGAAAGACCATTTGCCCTGTTCCTTGGCGGCCTGAAAACTGCCCAGAATGGCGTTGTCCATGGTCGGAAAAACAACATCCGCACCCTGGCTGATCACACTCAAAGCTGCTTCTTTGCCTTTGGCTATATCGTCCCAATCGTTGGTCCAGGCGGTGAGCACCTGTCCGTTGGGGTCAGCCGCTTTAAAGCCGTTGGAAAAACCGGTGAGTTGCTGCAGGGAGTAGGCTATCTGCTGCGCGCCGATAAAAGCACATTTATTTGATTTGGTCATTTTGCCGCCGATGTAGCCCAGGGTGTAAGCCAGGGCTTCGAAATGGAACCGCACAACCGCAACGTTTGCGCCCGGCGTTGAACCGTTGGACACCAGAAACATGGTGTCGGGGTATCTTTGAGCTACCCGGTTAACAGCATCTTGGAATTCTCCGCCATGACCGATAACCAAATTATAGCCGCGACGGGCATAGTCTGCAAGGGCTTCCGCCTGATCGGGCTGGGCCACTTTTTCACTGTAGGCGATTTCAATGCCCAGTTCTTTTTCGGCGAGCACCATACCTTCGTAGCCGGATTGACTGGCGCTCTTGTCGGTGATTACGCCCGGGATAAGCATGGCGGCTTTGAACTCTTCCCCCCAGGCCGGAGAGCCGCTGAACAACAACAGAGATAACGTTAAAAGAAATATCCGCCAACAGCAAGGACTCTTCTTTGCGTTTTTTGTCATGGCGCCCTCCATAGCAGCGCAGACCCCCGATTAGGGAGACGCGCTCCTTAAGATAATTTAATTACTGTCTTAAACTTTTTCTTCTCATCTTATACAAGTGGCCCCCCATCGGACCGGTTCGGCTTCCGTCACCGTCATCCAATCTGAAATCCTGCCCCGCAGGCGGCTTGCCCAAAACGCAAGCAACGCCGATAAGAGCGTAGCTTAATTACAATCAAGCCGTTTAATATTTCAACCACCTAAAAATAGTCATAAAGCATGTATGAAAAGTGGTCGGCACTTCACCATCCCTTCTACATAAACACCCGTCGGACAAGCTTTTTAGGCGGATCGCCAAACCATGCGCAATATGAAGAGGCCATTGCTTTTGACGGTCGTAAGCGCGCGAATTTGCCGGATAAACGTTGAACAGGCCGTGATCGCCCCCCTGAACGCCAAAAGCGGCAAAGCCCTCCGCTTTAAAGCCAAATATTGTTCAAACTTGCACAGAAGCGCCTCCACAGGCAAAAAATTAAAGTGTTGCGGGGCGGCCCTCTGTGCACAAACAATAAATGTAATAACTATCCAAGCGTATTGGATCTATTTTCTTTTTATTTGCAACCTGGAATAAATAAGCATAAAGTAGGTATGAAAAATGGCCGTGAATTTTATTGTTCCCGCCTATCCCCAGGCATACCTTCCAGTCCGGGCGGAGCATCAAAAGCTTGTAAGCTTAAAAATCGCCAGTGGATATAGACACAGCTTTAAACTCGCCCGGACAGAACCGTTAACAGGAGTGCCGCCATCATGGCCGTCGGTAAAGTTGACACGAGCGCCAGCGATGAAAATCTGCCCCAAAGCATCATTTTCAACACCAGATCCAAATTCATGTGTTCGCTCACGCCGGAGCTTACTGTGCTGGAAGTTGACCCTTCTTTTCTGCACGCATACAGGCTGCAGCAGTCCCAAGCTATGGGAGCCAGATTCGCCGAGCTGATCTGGCCCGAACGCGCGGCATTGGTGGAAAACAATATCCGCATGCTCACCCCTGAGCACCGGATCATGACCTTTGAGCAAGACAGAACCGGCCCCCTGCCCTTGCCCCGCTGGCAGCAATGGACCATTTTCGCCAATTTTGATCCCATGGGCCGGGTCACGCTTTACCGGGCCTACTCCCAGGATATCAGCAAGTGGAAACTTTCCGAAGTGAACCTGATTGAGCGCGAGCTGCAGTACCGCTCGGTGGTGGAAGATCAGTATGAATTGCTCTGCCGCTATAAACCGGACTGGCCGAGGTGCACCATTGTTTTCGCCAATGATTCGTATTGCCGCGCTCACGGCGTCAAACAGGAAGATCTCATCGGCAACAGCTTTATGGATACCTTAAGCAAGGAAGACCGGGCCCGCATCCGCAATTTCATTGAAACCGCCACCCCCCAAGACCCGGTGGAGCTGTTCACCCAACATATCACCAGGGCCAACGGCGAAGATTTGTGGGTGGAGTGGCACCGGCGGGCCTTGTTTGATTCCGCGGGCACCCTTTACGCCATCCAGGGCGTGGGCCGCGATGTGACCCGGCTGCGCCAGGCCGAACTGGAGTTGGTGGAAAAAAACGCTGAGCTTGAACGCAAGAACGCCGCCTTAACCGAAGTTCTGGAGCATATTGAACAAAAGAAGGAAGAAATTAAAGACAACATCCGCGCCAATGTGCATGAGCTGTTTATTCCCCTGTTGGACAAATTGCGCTCGCAAAAGCGGCCGGAAGAAAATGTGTACATTGACATGCTGGAGCGCTCCCTGGAAAACCTGACCAGCTCGTTCGGGCATAAAATCACCAGCCGCAGCCTCAAGCTCACCCCCAAAGAAATCAATATCTGCAACTTGATCAAACATGACCTGTCCAGCAAGGAGATCGCGGGGCTGCTGGGCATTTCGCTGTTCACTGTGGAGCGGCACCGCAACAATATCCGGACTAAGCTGAACATCACCAATAAGCACGTGAACCTGAACACGTACTTGAAAAGTTTTTAAGCGCGGAATTTACCGCCAATGCCGATTTTTGAAGAAACCGCCGGACATAAGACTTCTCCGCATCTATCAGCCATTTTTTATGGTCATTATTTTACAGGTCATTACGTATTGCCTAAACCGCCGACGCATGGGTATGGATAAACATAAGGTGGCGTCTTCCCCCTTTGCGCTCTTCTGCCGTAACCGGCGCTTTTTTAATTGTGACGCCACGCAAGGAGCATTATGACGTCAAACATGCCCGCCACTTTAGTGCTTTCCCGTTCAGATCTGGAAAGTCTGCTGACCATGGCTGATGTCAACGCAGCCATTGAAGACGCTTTTAACTCTTACGGCCGAGGACTGTGGGACACGCCCACCAAAATCATTTTTCCCCAGGAAAAATACAACGGCGATTTTGGGGCCATGCCCGCCTACTGCCATGAACCGGAATATATCGCCATCAAGTGGGGCGGGGTGCACAACCACAACCCGGCCATAGGGCTGCCCACCACGCTAACCCAGATAATCTTAAGCGACCCGGCCACGGCCTGGCCGCTGCTGCTGGCCGAAGGCGCCCTGATCACCCAGATGCGCACCGGAGCGGCCGTGGGCATAGCTACCAAATATATGGCCAGGGATGACGCCCGCATTTTGGCGATCATCGGGGCCGGGGCCGTAGGCCGCCGTGCCGCTGAATCCATAAGCCTGGTGCGGGGTTTGTCGGAAATTCGGGTGGCGGACATGAATATTGAGCAGGCCCGGCTGTTCGCCAAAGATATGGAAGCCAAACTGGGTCTGCCGGTTCGGCCTATGCCCGGCGCCGAAGAAGCCGTGCGCGGCGCGGACATTGTTTCTGTGGCCACGCCTTCGCGCAAGGCCTTTATCATGGCTGACTGGGTAGGGCCGGGCACGCACATCAACGCCATGGGCGCGGACAGTCCGGGCAAGCAGGAACTGGACCCGACCATCCTTTTAAAGGCGCGAATCATTGCCGACAGCGTGGACCAGGCCCTGGTTTACGGCGAAGTGCAAAGCGCCGTGCGCGAGGGGCTGCTCGGCAAAGAACAAATTTTAGGCAATATCGGCCAAGTGGCGGCCGGCCTTTTGCCCGGCCGCACGTCCGCTGAAGAAATAACCGTATTCGACGGCACGGGCCTGGCCCTGGAGGACGCCGCCGTCGCTTATATGGCGCATACCAAGGCCCGGAGCGTACGCGCCGGGACCTACCCAACAATTTCACTCATTTAATGGAGGCTTAACCATGATTAAAAACCCTATTCCCTGGCCAAACAACGCCCGCTGCGCAGCTTGCGTGACTTTTGATATTGACTCGGAAAGTCTGGTGCATCTTGAGCACCCCTCTGACGGCTACCGCCGCTACGGAGCCATCTCCATGCTCCGCTACGGCCCGGAAGTGGGCGTGCCCCGCATTCTGGACACCTATCGCAACCTGGGCATCCGCCAGACCTTTTATGCCCCGGCCTGGTGCATCGAACAATTCCCGGCCGCCATCAAAGCCTTGGTGGACGACGGCCACGAGCTGGGCCAGCACGGCTACATGCATGAAAACCCCCTGGAAGCCAGCAACGAGGAAAACCTGTACTGGATCAAGCGTTGCATCAAAATCATTGAAAACGCTTCCGGACAAAGACCCCGCGGCTACCGCGCCCCGCTGTACAATTTTAACGGCGACCTGGCCGAAATGATCATTGACGAAGGCTTCACCTATGACGCCTCCCTGCAGGGCGACGATATTCCTTATGTGCTGCGCTCTTCCAACGGCGAACTCATCGAAATTCCGGCCCACTGGGGTTTGGACGACTGGCCGCAGTATGTGCAGAGCTTTGACCTCAACTACATGATGCCCATTAAGGCGGCATCTTTGGGCATGAACGTGTTCCGCGAGGAATTTGAGGCCGCGTACAAATACGGCGGCCTGTGGCTCGGCGTATGGCACCCCTTTGTGACCGGGCGACTGGCCCGCTGGGACAAAGCCGAAGAACTGCTCGACTATATGAAGGGCAAGGGCGACGTCTGGTTTGCGACCATGGAGGAAATCGCCGCCCATGTGCGCAAGGTCATTGACAACGGCACCTACAAGCCGCGTGTGGATAACCTTCCCTATTACACCGGACCCGTGTCACGCATTGTCTGCGGCACCGGAATTTAAATTCGCACTCCCAAGCGCGCTCCCCCCGTGCGCTTGATCTTGGGGCAGGGATACGTTCCCTGCCCCCCCCTGTGGAGATAACGCTTAGTCCATGAACAATCATTCACAACATCAGGAGAGTGTTAAATGGAACCCATCATGAAAATTAAAAATCCCAAAACCATCGTAAATTGCTGGAACGAGTGGGACCCGCTCAAGCGCGTCATCGTCGGCATTCCGGACGGCTGCATGATTCCCCCGTCCGAGCCGGCTGTGGAATGCAAAGTGCCCCTCGACAGCGACATGAAAGGCTCCTGGGGGCCCCGTCCGCAGGACACCGTGGACAAAGCCAACGCCCAGCTGGACTATTTTGTTTCCGTGCTGGAAAAGCGCGGTGTGGAAGTGCACCGCCCGGTGCCGATTAATTTCAACCAGTCGGTAAAGACTCCGGACTTTGAAACCCAGGCCATGTTCGGTTGTTGCGTGCCCCGCGACACGTTGGCCCCGGTGGGCAACGAGCTTTTGGAAGCCACCATGTCCTATCGCTGCCGCTGGTTCGAATACCTGTGCACCCGTCCCCTTTTGGAAGAGTGGTACAAGCAGGACCCGAACATGCGCTGGGAAGCCGCGCCCAAGCCGCGTCTGACCGATCGCTCTTACAAACCCGGTTATTTAAGCCGGGCCATGACCATTGAAGCTCGCCTGCAGCTCACTGAAGCCAAAGACTTTGTGACCACGGAAGAAGAGCCCCTGTTCGACGCGGCCGAACTTGGCCGTTGCGGCAAGGACATCATTGTGCAGCACGGCTTCACCGCCAACGAAGCCGGTATTGACTGGCTGCGCCGCCACTTTGCCGACCGCGGCCTGCGCATCCACAAAATGAACTTCCCGGGCGACCCCTACCCCTGCCATATTGACGCCACCCTGGTGCCCCTGCGTCCAGGCCTGGTGCTCAACAACCCCACCCGCCGGCTTCTGCCCGAGCACAAGGTGCTGTTTGACAAGAACGACTGGGAAGTGGTGATCGCGGCTCAGCCCATGCACAAGAGCCCGCCTCCCCTGTGCTACTCCACGGTGTGGGTGTCCATGAACGTGTTTATGCTTGACCCCAAGACCGTGTTCTGCGAAGCCAGCGAAACCAACCAGCACGAGCAGTTCGACAAGCTCGGCTTTGAAGTTATCCCGATTCCCTTCCGCGACGTTTATCCCTTTGGCGGCGGCCTGCACTGCGCCACCGTGGATATTTACCGCGAAGGCAAGTGCGAGGACTACTTCCCGGTCCAGGTGCCCGGTTTATAATCGACAACCTCCGAACTCCCGCCCGGCGCGTCAATTGTTTGCGCGCCGGGCGGCTTTCCCGCAGGCCGGCTTTTCGGCCCGCAACCCCATCTTCCGTGCGGGAGGATTTATGATCATCAATAAAAATCCCATCCCCTGGCCGAACAATGCCCGTTGCGCGGCCTGCGTGACCTGCGCCATTGACGGCGAGAGCCTGGTGCACCTCGATCACCCCAACGACGGCTACATGCGCTACGGCGCCCTGTCCATGCTCCGCTACGACCCGGATGTGGGCGTGCCCCGCATTCTGGATACACTCAAAGACCTTGGCGTGCGCCAGACTTTCTACATTCCGGCCTGGTGCATTGAAAACTATACCCCCATGATCAAGAAAATCGTGGAGGCCGGACATGAAATCGGTCATCACGGCTTCATGCATGAAAACCCTTTGGCCGGCGACCGTGAAGAAAATCTGTACTGGCTGCGCCGGGCCACCAAGGCCATTGTCAACGCCACGGGCGAGCGCCCCAAAGGCTGGCGCGGGCCGTTGTACGGATTTTCCAACATATCGCCGGAATTGCTTATTTCCGAAGGTTTTTTGTATGACTGTTCGCTCATGGGCGACGACCAGCCCTATGTGCTGCGCTCAGAACACGGTGAGCTCATTGAAATGCCCGCGCATTGGGGCTTTGACGACTGGCCGCAATACGTGCACACTCTGGACCTCAACTACATGATGCCCATCAACGCTCCGTCCGTAGCTGTGCTGGACTACAAAGAAGAATTTGACGCCGTATACAATTACGGCGGTTTATGGCAGGGCGTATGGCATCCCTTTGCCACCGGCCGGCCCGGCCGCTGGCGGCTGGTGTCCGAACTTCTGGACTACATCAAGGGCAAGGGCGACGTCTGGCTGGCGCCCATGGCCGATATCGCCGCGCACGTGCGCAAGTGCGTGGACAACGGCACTTACAAGCCCCGGGT
>CBDTYX010000070.1:0-8744 GCA_965364745.1 uncultured Desulfovibrionaceae bacterium
GGGCCGAGAGGTATGCGATAAGGGCAAACAGGCCGTCAGGACGGCGGCAGCCGCGCAGCGCGAGAGTCCAAAAACCGCGTTTTTTGGACTCGACCCTCGAGTGCCCGCCAGGATGGCGGGCCGAGAGGTATGCGATAAGGGCAAACAGGCCGTCAGGACGGCGGCAGCCGCGTGGAGCGGCGTGCAGGCCTTCGTGACGGCGCTGTTTTTATTGGCTAAACAGTAGCTTGGGCAAATACATTACAAATTCCGGAAACAGCATGATGATGATCAGCGCGAGGAGTTGGATGAGCAAAAACGGCCAGATGGAAAGATACAGGTCTTTCATGCCCACCTCTTTGGGGGCGACGGCTTTCATAAAAAACAGATTGAGGCCATAGGGCGGCGTTAAATAGGCCATTTGCATGTTCATGACATACAGGATGCCGAACCAGACCGGATCGAACCCCAACCCTTTGATAATGGGCACGTAAATAGGCATGCACATGAACAAGATGGCTATGTCGTCCAGAAACATTCCCAGAATAAAGAAACTGAGCTGCATAAAAATGATTACAACCCAGGGTGAGACTTCCAGATCCATGACAAAACCGCGGATCATCACCGTGGCGCCCAGGCTGGAATAAGCCTTGCTGAAAACCAGGGCAGCAATGACCATTACGGATACGAAACCGGCCAGCTCAAAAGTTTTTTGCAGGCTGATCCAGATGACCTTCAAGGTGAGATTGCGGCGCAAAGCGGCGCAAATCATGGCAAAAAAGCCCCCCAGGGCGGCGGCCTCGGTGGGCGAGGCGAATCCGCTGAAAATGGACGTTAAAATGGCGGTGACCAGGAACAGCGGTGGAATTAAATCTTTAAGGGAAACAAGTTTTTCTCGCCAGGAAGCCCTTTCTTCCGGGGGCAGCGCCGGGCCGTCAGCGGGGCGTAAGGCGCAGCGAATGCCTATGTAGATCATGAAAAATGCGGACAGCATGAGTCCGGGCAAAACGCCGCCGGCAAAAAGCTGGCCCACGGAAATGGTGCCCAAAAATCCGTACATGACCATGACTACGCTGGGCGGAATCAAAAAGCCCAAAGCGCCGCCCGACATAATCAGGCCCAGAGTCATGCGTTTATTGTAGCCTTTGGCGAAAAGAGCGGGCACAATGATGGCCCCCAAGGACAGCACGGAAGCGCTGCTTACGCCGATCATGGCCGCCATAATGGCGCAAATAGCCACTGAGCCTATGCCCAGCGCGCCTTTTATTCCTCCCGCCCACTTGTACAAAGTGTCAAACATCCCTTGGGCCACGCCGGAATAGTGAAGTACGAATCCCATGAAAATAAACAAGGGGATGGCGGTCAGCACAATATTGGAAGTGACCGCGTTAATGGAAAAATAGACCAGCGACAATCCGTCCATGCCCATGGTCATGTAGGCGGCAATAACCCCTATGGAACCGATGCAGAAGGCTATGGGCAGCCCCGTGCACATCAGCAGCAGCATGCCCGCAAACATCAGAATGGTCACCGCATAAGGGCTCATAACAATTTCTCCCCGGTTACGGCCAACCACAAGTTTTTTATGAATGCGGACACGGACTGAAGCACAAACAGAAAAACGCCAGCAGCGAGGATAGCGCGCCAATGGTAAAGGGGTTCTTCCAGCAAGGCGCGGGAGTGCTCATTTCTCTGCCAGGAATCTATGGCGTAGAGAACTGATTCGTGCAGCATGGCCGCACAAAACAGAAACACCAGACTGAAGGTCAGGCTGTCCGCCGCAGCCCGCGTGCGCGGGGACCATTTATTATAAAACACGTCCATGGCCACCTGCCCCTTATTTAGAATGGACGGGGCGCAGGCCCAGATCATGTATACCCCGAAGACCAGGGTGCTGAGCTCCATGGCCCAGATAGTGGGCTTGTTGAAGATAAATCTGGATAAGGCCTCATAGCCGACCATGCCTATAATGGGGAGAAGCAGCAGACTGCTCAGCCGACCGGTCCAAACGGTGACCCGGTCAATGACGGCAACTGTTTTTTGCAGAAAAATTTTCATTGGCGCTTACTTCCGACGTGATTGATGCGGAGCGGGGTTGCAAACGGAGCGTTTTGTCTCCCCTGCCGCGCCCGGCAGCTTTTTTCGGTTTTATGCATGCGGGCACGGCAGGAAAAGTTATGTTACGCGGCTAGGCGAGTGCTCCGCTACCATTATGTGTTAACGGCCAAAGTCGGCAACGGCTTTCCGCAATATTTCAACGGCTTTTGCCGCTTCCGGGCTTTTGGCCGCTTCATCGTTCCAGACTTGCTGGGCCGCTTTGAACATTTCTTTGATATCAGCTTCAGGCAGAACAGTGGTTTTGTTTTTGAAAACCGTGGACAACGCTTTCTCATTGTCCGCGTTGCCGCGGTCATAATAGGCGTGGCGAAGGAACTCCACACCCTTCATGAAGCTGGCCTGCAATTCGGGCGGGAGGCTTTTCCAGGTGTCAGGGTTGAAAATCGCGTCGCAGTTCGAAGGATCGAACACGGGAGTGAGGCAAAGCCAGCCGGCGGCTTCGTAGAACTTTCCATCCATATATTCAAAGGGGGCGCCCCAGAGAATGCCGTCAATCTGTCCGGTCTGAAGGGCGACGTACAGATCCTCATTGGGCAGTTGCACGGCGCTTACGCCCAATTTTTGCAACATTTTGCCCGAACCGCCGGTGGCTCTGATTTTCCATTTTCTGAGATCATCCAGGCTGTTCAACGGTTCTTTGGTCAGAAACAAATAGGACGCTGTCCACATGGTTCCAAGGTAAACAACGCCTTGCTCGGCATAGGCCTGCTTCACCAGGTCCTCCAGCCCGTATTTTAAAAGTATTTCGTCGGCTTCTTCGGCGGTCATCCAGGACATGGGCAATCCGGAAATAATATTGGCCAAGGGCATTTCCGGGAAATTATAGGAATAAGCGTAGCAAAAATCTAAAACTCCCCGCTGCACGGCTTTGAGCACGTCAGGCGAGGAGGCGATTTCGCCCACATTGAACATTTGAATTTTTATGCGCCCCTTGCTGTCATCCTCGATAATCTTTACGAACTCATCGGCTATGCCCTGGCCCCAGGGAGAATAGAAGCTTTGAAATTTAATGTTGTAAACTTTGTCATCTGCCGAAACAGGCCCCACTGCCAAAAAGGTCAGCATTAAAGCCGCCAATAGGCCTTTGCTTATAAGTCTCATAGTCATGCCTCCTGAGTAATGGGTTATAATTGCCGGCTCAATTCTGCTTCGGGGCCATCGGCTTCAGCCGGCATTTTGGGCGTGGTATTGCGTCGGTCGGGCGCGAAGATGGAAAATGCCCCTGAATATGATTTTAATGTACATAATCAGGATGTGCCTGGAAAGAATTTTACGGTGGTGCTGTTACCGTGTGCTGGTGTCCGACTTCTGCTTTTGCAATGCAGCGTTTGCGAAAGGAAAGGATTGCGGCCAGGACTTGCCACGGAGTATCGTTTATGGCAATTTATATGTAAGCTGCATATTTATCCATGCACATGCGCGCGTATTACATTGTCAGCTCAATGGAGGCCATGTCGCTTCCTTAAGCGGTGAAGCCGGATTGAAGGAGGCGGCAGTGAGCAGTCATAACGGCATTCTGCAAAAAGATATTGAAGAGGCCCTTGAGCTTATCTGCGCCAGTTCCGTGTTCGCCCCGGCTCCGCGGATGCAGCAGCTGCTGCGCTTCCTGGTGAATGAAACCCTGCAGGGCCGCGCGTATCAATTAAAAGCCTACACCATTGCTCTGGCCGTATTCGGTCGCGACGAACATTTCAACCCCCAGCTTGATCCTGTGGTTAGGGTGGAAATGCGCAGGCTGCGCGGAAAATTGAAAGAATTCTATAGCCGCTCGGAACCTCTCAAAGTCATGATCATTATCCCCAAGGGCGGCTATATTCCGGAGTTCATGTCCGGGAACAGCCCCGGCGGCGTCGATTTTCAGGATCAGAGCAGCCAGATCATGCACTTTGCTCGGCGGAATGCAAAGACATTTGTCATCGTCATACCTTTTGAGGATCTCAGCCCGGAGCGGGATAAAGATTTTTTCGCCGCATCCGTGACTTCGGATATTACCGTGGCTCTGGCCAAGCTGCCGGGCATCAGCGTTGCCGGATACGGATATGCCCGGCAGATGCTGCTGTCAGGGTGCAAGATTCGTGATTTTGTGCGTCAGACCAAAGCGAAATTTGTGATCAGCGGGAACATCAGGATCCAAAACGGCATGATCCGTCTGACTGTTGAACTCACCGACGCGTTTAACGGCACGCTTTTATGCGCGCAGAGCTTTGACTATGCTTATGATGCAAAAAAGATTTTATCTATACAAAATATACTTTGCCAAAAAGCCTTGAGCTGTTTGGCGGAACACTTGCATATCGCTTCCGGATTTCTGGAAAACGCCTCGGCGCGGGTGGCTTTGGCCAAAGTGGAAAATCATGAGGCTATTTTGCAATATACCGCCTGGGAAGCCACGCTGGACCATGCGGATTTTTATAAAGCCCGCGATGCATTGGAAGAGGTGGTTGATGAAAAGGACGTCAATCCGCAAACCGCGGCCATGCTTGCGGATATTTATGCTTCGGAATATCGCCACGCCATAGACCAGACGCCGCAGGCTTTGGAAAAGTCCCTGGTTTTGGCTGAAATGGCCCTTGCCAAAGAGCCGGATGCGCCTATCGCCCGTCTGGCGCAGGCGCTATATTATTTTTTGCAACATGACCGGAAACGTTTGCGGCAAAGCCTGGACAAGGCTATCAACATCAGGCCCAATTACAATACGGTGCTTGCTTCCGCGTCCATCCTTCTGCTCAATTCCGGCGAAGAAGGCAAGGCCAGAGATATTGTGGCCAAGGTAGCCCCATACCGCGAATTCATGCCCTGGTGGCATTACGTGCCGCTATTCATACTCAACTACAACGCGGGTGATTACAAACAAGCGCTAAGTTGCGCCTTGCACATGGGCAGCAATAATTTTTTCTATGCGCCGTTTTTAAGCACCGTGGCGTATGCCAAGCTGAATATGCGCAAAGAAGCCGAACAGTCTCTGGGCAGGCTGCAGACCGAATACCCTGATTTATCGGCCACCGGCCGCAGGCTGCTGCAGGGAATGTTTTTTTATGAGCAGGCTGTGGATCAGTTTGCCTCCATTCTGGAGGACGTGGGGTTGCGGCTGTCGTGATAACGCAGCGCGTCACGCCTGACAAAGGCGGGTAACGAGAAACCAGGCGTCGCCCCTTGTGGCCGGCGGCGTTTCGCGTTGCCCCACGCCGCCGGAACATTTCAACAATAAGATTTCGAGTATGAAATGCTTTGGAAGTATCCGGCCCGGCGCAAGGCCGGACCAGGTGATCGATCGGCGGAAAATCTTGTCGCAAGCTTTCGGCGGTGGTTGGAAATAGTTTATTGTCGGCCGTATGCGGTGATGGCCGATAATATTTCCGCCAAATCCACCAGAGAATTTTTTTCTAATACCGCAATGTTATCCAAAGCGCCCTGATGCAGCTTTTCATTGTATCCCGCACAACAATCTCCTACCACTCTGACGTGAAAGTCACGCTGAAACGCGCCGGAAGCGGTGTAGTGAACGCAAATATTCGTGGCCACCCCGCAAATTATCAGCGTGTCGTTGGCCCGCACGTTATAGCCGTGCAGCACATGGGGAAGATCTGTATCCAGAAAGGCATCGTAACGCGGCTTGGTGACCACCGGGTCTTCAGCGGCAGGCGCAAGCTCCGGGCAAATTTCAACGCCTGGGGTTCCGATAAAGCAATGGTGGGGACGCTCTCTTCCTATGTCTACTAAAGAAGGGCGATGTACTTCCTGCGTGTAGACCACGGGAATTGACGCTGCCCGGCAGGTTTTAATAAGAGTTTTTATTTTGGGAATTATAGCTTCCACGCCTGCGCACGGGCAGGGGGAGTTCTGTCCGATAAAGTCATTTTGCATGTCAATTACGAGAAGCGCCGTCTTGCCGATGAGCATGTTGATCCTCCTTTGCCGCAAAACCGGAGGTTTGCGTAAAATCACTATGTGAAATTAACGTCGGCAAGAAAAGAGCTTTACGGTGGGGTAATTACAGTGGTCCGGCCAAATGGAGAATAGCGACTTGCGTTGCGCCCGGAAAAAACTGTGGCGCGATAAGCCCTTTCAATAAGGGTTAAGGAGGGGGAGCGGTCCGAAGAGGGGGATCCTGAAGGGGCTGTGCTCCTTTGGTTCCCCCTCTCCGGTGTCCTCGTCATTTTACGCCGGATCTACATACAAATAGCGTTTGATTTTTTGGGTGGGCGTTTTTTCAAAGGGTTCGGCCTGCTCGATGATTTTATGCAGCCGGGCAAAGGTGGAGACTTTGGAATTGACAAAAACGCGCAGTTCTTCCAGCAGGGTTTCAATTTTTTGGGCTCTTACCGCATCGGGGGTAACGCCGAACTCCTGGTCCAGGCGGGTGGCGTCGAGGTGAACGCGGGCCGTGAGGCGGCCGCCCAGCATGTACACCAGGCACTCCAGTGCGTAAGGCGATTGCAGGATGATGCCTTCCACTTCTTCCGGATAAATATTTTCGCCGTTGGGGCCCAGGATCATATTTTTGATGCGGCCGCGGATGTACAAATAGCCGTCCTGGTCAAAGTGTCCCAAATCTCCGGTACGCAGCCAGCCGTCGGCCGAGAGCACAGCTTCGGTGGCTTCTTTGTCCTTGTAGTAGCCCTGCATTACGGAAGGGCTGCGGGTCACGACTTCGCCGTCTCCGGTTTTGGGGTCGGGGTCGTCAATGTATATTTCCGTGCCCGGAATGGCAGGGCCTACGGAAGTAAGTCTGGTTTTGCCCGTGGCCGCGCCGCTGACCAGGGGCGCGGATTCGGTCAGGCCATAGCCGATGGCATAGGGGAAGTTTGCCTCTTCCAAAAATTTGTCCACTTCCGGGGCGAGAGGCGCGCCGCCGATGCAGAACAGCTTGAGCTTGCCGCCAAAGGTGGCCAGCAGCTTTTTGCCGGCCATGCGGTGCAGCATGATGCGTATGAACGGGACGGCATAAGCGGCGCGCATGGCTTTGGATGCGGTAAATTTGGGCAGAATGTTGCTTTTGAAAATCTTTTCAATGACCAGGGGCACGGAGAGCACGGCCGTGGGCTTGAACGCGGCCAATGCGGGCAGCATGGCCCTGGCCGTGGGGGGCTTATCCAGGTAGCAGACGTGCGCGCCCACGCTGACCGGCAGCACCAGGCCCAGAGTGCATTCATAAGCATGGGACAGGGGCAGAATGGAGAGCATGCGGTCTTTGGAGTTGATGGTCACCAGGGTGAGGGTGCGTTGCACATTGCTGACGATATTGCCGTGTGAAAGCATAACGCCCTTGGACGCGCCGGTGGTGCCCGAAGTGTAGATGATGGTCGCCAGATCGTTTTCTTTGGGGCCGAGGTCCTGGTCGGCATTTAGGTATTCCAGGCCTTTGGCCTTCATGCGCTGCAGAAATGAAGTCTCTTCAGCCGCATCGCCGACATCAAGCATATCCTGCATTTCTTTGCGGGCTTTTTCTTTAAAGCGGCGCCACTCTCTGATGCTGGCCTTTTTCATGTCCTGAAACAATTCCATGGCCCCGGAGAAAGCCACGGGCTCGAAAGTTTCCAAAGACAAAATGCGCAGTTTGACTAAGCCCGGCGCATCTTCAATTTTATTCAACAGACGGTTGGAGGTGAAAATCAACTTGGCTTCGGAATGGCGCAGAATATGCTGCACGGCGTCGGCGTGAAATTCGGTGAGAATGGGCACGGCCACGGCGCCCATACTGACAATGGCGAAGTAGACAATGCCCCAGTTGGGCGAGGAGTCGCCCAAAATAGCCACCCGATCGCCGGGTTTTATGCCTTCATTGGCGAGGTTGGCGGACAGTTCGGCCACTTCTTCCACCAAATCGCGAAAAGTCATGGGCTCGTCGCCGAAAGTGGACAGGGCCGGGCTGTCGGCAAATTCTTTGCCGCTGCGGATAAGTACTTGGCGCAGAGTGCGCGCTTCAGAATCCGTGCTCATATGGTTCTCATTTTTTGTGTGAAGAGCGGAAGTGCACCCGGACCGGGGCGTGTTTAATGTTGAACATGGCCCGCAGGGATTTTTCCAGATAGCGGGCATAGGTGGGCTTGATGCGCTCGGCGTCGCTGACGAAGAAAACAAAAGTGGGCGGATCGCTCTCGGCCTGGGTAAGGTAAAAGAATTTCGGCCTGGCGTTGCGGACAATGGGCGGCTGGTTGCGGTCGAGAATTTCTGTAAAGGCGCGATTGAGCTGGCCCGTGGGAATGCGGGTGGCGCATTCTTTACGGATGCGCTCGGCCATGGGCAGAATTTGGCCAAGCCCCTCGCCGCTGTGGGCGGACACGCAAACCAGCGGCACATGCTTGCAAAAGGCCAGGGATTCACGCACTTCCCGCACGGCTTTGGCTCCTTCGGCTTTGGGCACCAGATCCATTTTATTCAAGATCAGCAGAAACGGGGTTTTACGTTCATCTAAAAGGGCCAGAAGGCGTTTGTCCTGGGTGGTGGGGCTTTCCAGCACGTCAAAGACCAGGAGGGTGACTTCGGCCTTGGTGCTGCTTTTAATGGCGGAATTGACCGAAAAACGCTCCACGGAATCGGTGATTTTTGTGCGGCGGCGCACGCCGGCCGTGTCCACAAACGTGTAGCGGCGGCCGCCATGCTCAAAGGTCACGTCCACACTGTCTCTGGTGGTGCCGGGAATATTG
>CBDTYX010000071.1:0-8609 GCA_965364745.1 uncultured Desulfovibrionaceae bacterium
GCAACTATGTCATTCTGGCCCGCATGTACGGCAGCCGCGATCCGCGCGTGCTGCGCAAGACCTTTGAAATTCTGCGCGAACACCCCAAACCCGTGCTTACGGAAACAGAGTTGATGCAGTTCCCCGACTGGCTGCGGCTGTTCTGGTTCGCGCTGTCCTTCCCCTTTGCAACGCTGCGCCTGGCCTCGCTGCTTACCGAGCAGGGCGCGGAAGGGCACATTCGCGCTTCGCTGATCACTTGCCTGACGGACTGTTATTTATCCGGCGAATGCCGTCGTCTGGCCGGGCGCCGCTTAGCTGAAATTTTGCCCAAGGATGCCAAAATCATCTCCTGGTATGAAAACCAGGTGGTGGACAAGTGCTTTTATCGCGGCCTGCATGAAGGCGGCTGCCAAGCCCGCACTTACGCGGCCCAGTTTTTGACCTGGCCCCCGACCCTGCTCAACAACCACGCTGATCCTTCCGACGCCAAGCACCATGCCGCGCCGAACTTTGTGGCTGTAAACGGTCCGTACTTTTTGCCCGAGCCCCTGCCCGCCCTGCCCGGCGCCCAGGGCGATAAAACCCCGGAAGATAAAATCGTGGCCATGCCCGGCCCGGATACTGAATCCCTGCACCATTACTTTCCGTATCTGCCCGGGCTGGCCTATGGCGTGGGCCCGGCTTTGCGCTACAAACCGGTGTTTGAACGCGAGCTGACGCCAAATCCGGACGATCCGGTTTTGTTTCTGCTCTCTTATCACCCCGATGAAACCCGGCGCTGTCTGGCCATGGCCAGACCCTTGGCCGACGCCGGCATCACCGCGGCTTTCAAGTTTCACCCGGCCACCAAGGTGGGCGATTTCAACGATCTTTTGCCGGGCAACGCCCGCCTGATCAAAGAGGGCCTCAGCGAAGCCCTGCAGGGAGTTTCCCTGGTTATCGGCGCGGGATCGGGCGCTTTGTGCGAAGCCGTGGCCATGGGCGTGCCCGCCGTGAACGTGGAGCCGGTTGACGGCTTAGGGCTGAATTACCTGCCCGACTACGGCCAAGGAGAACTTTGGGAGCGGGCGACTAACGCTGAAGAACTTCTGGCGGCCAGGGAAAAACTGCTGGACAATATCCGCAAAGCCGACCATAAGCGCTCGGAAAAAGTCCGCGCTTTTCGCGAGCTGATTTTTGGCGAACCTACTACGGAAAAAATTATACAAACCTTTGAACTGTAATCCTCAACCTCAATAACCTTAAAAGGCAACAACAATGAAAGTTGTGATTTTGTGCGGGGGCAAAGGCACCCGGATGCGGGAAGAAACTGAAGTTAAGCCCAAACCCATGGTTGAAGTAGGCGGCCGGCCCGTAATCTGGCACATCATGCAGCGCTATGCGGCTTACGGACACAAAGATTTCGTCCTGCCCCTGGGCTATAAGGCCGAAGTCATCAAGCAGTACTTTCACGACTACCGCATCCGCAATGCGGACTTCACCGTGGATCTTGCCAGCGGCGACCTTACGGCCCATGAAACCTGCCGCACCGACTGGCGGGTGACCCTGTGCGACACCGGAGAAGACACTCTTAAAGGCGCCCGAATCAAGCGCGTGGCCAAATATATCGACACCGACCGCTTCATGGTCACCTACGGCGACGGCCTGGCTGATATCGATCTGAACGCTCTGGTCAAATTCCATGAACAATCCGGCAAAATCGGCGTGTTCACCGGCGTGCGCATGCCTTCGCGCTTCGGCACGGTCAAAACCGACGCCAAAGGAAATATCCTGTCCTGGGAAGAAAAACCCGTGCTTGATGAATATATCAACTGCGGCTTCTTTGTATTCAAGCGCGAGTTTCTGGACTACCTCTCCGAAGAGGAAAGCTGCGATTTGGAAAAAGAACCCCTGGAACGCCTGGCCAAGGAACATCAGCTGGCCATGTACCCCCACCCCGGTTTCTGGCAGTGCATGGATACCCTGCGCGACTACCTCAACCTGAACAACATGTGGGACAAAGGCGAGCGCCCCTGGGTGGCGGGGCGTTAGGGATGATTGTGCAAAGACGCCCGGGGCGGGAAAACCAAAAGGAGCACAGCCCCTTTAGATTTTCCCGCCCCCGGACCCCTCCCCATCCTTAATCCGAAGCGGGAGAAACGAAAATTGAGTATAATCGTAAAAGTGACGTAAAAAACGCTGTCTACTGCCCCCTCTCCTTCCGCCGCCCCCAATATGGGTTAAGGAAGGGATGGGGTCAGGGGAAGGGAATCTAACGGGTTGCCAACTCTTTTGGTTTCCTTCCCCGGAGTCGCAGCAAAGGGACTCCTCACCATGTTTGACAATATCTACAAAGGCCGTCGCGTTTTAATTACCGGACACACGGGCTTCAAGGGCTCCTGGCTTACGGCCTGGCTGCTCTCTTTGGGCGCGGAAGTGGCGGGACTTGCCCTGCCGCCGCCTTCGGAACCGTCCAACTTCGCAGTGCTGGGGCTGGCTGAGCGCATCCGCCACACTGAAGGCGACGTGCGCGATTTGGCGGTTGTGCGTAAAGCCGTAACCGACTTTCAGCCGGAAATCGTGTTTCACCTGGCGGCCCAGGCCCTGGTGCGCAAATCTTACGCCGAACCCCTGGACACTTTTGACACCAACATCCGGGGCACCATGCATGTGCTGGAAGCTGCGCGCGGCGTCCCTTCGGTCAGAACCGCAGTATGCATTACCAGCGACAAATGCTACCGCAACGACGAATGGGTGTGGGGCTATCGGGAAACAGACCACTTGGGCGGGGAAGATCCCTATTCCGCATCCAAGGCCTGTGCGGAGATCGTGGCCCATTCCTATTTCAAATCCTTTTTCGCCGATGGCCCGGCCGCGGCCACAGTGCGGGCCGGCAACGTCATCGGCGGCGGGGACTGGGCCGAAGATCGCATCGTGCCGGACTGCGCCCGGGCCTGGGCGGCCGGTGAACCGGTAACTATTCGCAGCCCCTGGGCCACGCGGCCGTGGCAGCATGTGCTCGAACCCTTGTCCGGCTATTTGTGGCTGGGCGCGCGTCTGTTTTCCGATCGCGCGCAGGCGGGCCTGCCGCTTGATAAAGAAGCCTTCAATTTCGGACCGGCCGCGGATGTGAACAATACCGTGGCCGAGGTGGCCGACGCCCTGGGCGCGCATTGGCCGGGCTTTAAAAGCGCCATGGACCGGACAACGGCTGCCGGACGCAAGGAATGCACCCTGCTGAAGCTCTCCTGCGACAAGGCTCTGGCTCACCTGGGCTGGAAAGCCACCCTTAACTTTGACGAGACCATCGCCTACACGGCCGAGTGGTATAAAGCTTATTACGGACGCTCCATCAATATGTTCGCTCTGACCATGAGCCAGATTGCGGACTATGCCGACGCGGCCAAAGCGAGGGGCAATGCATGGGCGCAATAAACGGCGTAAGCGCGCGGCCGCTGCGCATTATTCCCACAGAGGGCGGGCCGGTGCTGCATATGCTCCGGGCCGATGATCCTGAATTCACGGCCTTTGGCGAGGTTTATTGCTCGGAAGTGGAGCCCGGCGCAATCAAAGCCTGGAAGCGCCACAAGCTCATGACCCAGCACTTTATTGTGCCCGCGGGCCGCATTCTCTTTGCCCTGTATGACGACCGGCCCGATTCGCCCACGCGCGGCGAGGCGCAGGAATATGAGCTGGGCCGCCCCGACGCCTACAGCCTGCTGACCATTCCGCCCATGGTCTGGTATGGTTTTAAGGGGCTGGCCGCGCACCCGTCACTTATCGTCAACTGCGCGGATATGGCCCACCAGGCCAATGAGAGCGAACGCGCGGACCCGGCTGCGTCTTTTATACCCTATACCTGGAAATAACGCTTAAAAAGCAGAAGGTTTGCTATGGCCCCTGTCAACCAATCCCAGCATATTTTACGCCTGTCCCGCTCCATTGTAGGTGAGGCTGAGGCCGCGGCCGTGAGCCGAGTGATCACCCAAAGCGGTTATTTGGGCATGGGCGATGAGGTGCGCTTATTTGAAGAAGAAGTGGCCGCTTATTTGGGCGTGCCGTCAGAAAGGGTCATGGCTGTGAACACCGGCACCGCCGCCTTGCACTTGGCCATGGAGTCGGCCCTCGAGCCCGGCAGCGAGGTGCTTATCCCCTCCCTGACCTTTGTGGCCTCTTTTCAGGCCGCCTTGGATGCCGGCTGCGTGCCTGTGCCCTGCGACATAGACCCGGCCACCGGCCTCCTGGACCTTGCAGACGCCGCAAAACGCATCACCCCGGCCACCCGGGCGGTCATGCCCGTGCACTATGCCGGCAATCCGGCCCTGCTGGACACTGTTTACGACTTTGCGGCCGCGCACAGTTTGCGGGTTATTGAAGATGCAGCCCATGCCTTCGGCTCCGTTCACGCCGGGCGCAAAGTGGGCTCGTTCGGCGACATTGTCTGCTTCAGCTTTGACGGCATCAAAAACATCACCTGCGGCGAAGGCGGGGCCGTGATCACCGCCGATCAAACTGCGGCCCAGCGCGTGCGCGACGCCAGGCTCCTGTCTGTGGAAAACGACACGGAAAAACGTTACTCCGGCTCCAGAAGCTGGGACTTTGACGTCAAGCGCCGGGGTTTTCGCTACCACATGAGCAACCTTATGGCCGCCATCGGCCGGGTGCAGCTCACCCGCCTTGAGTCTGAATTCATTCCGGCCCGGAGGCGCCTGGTGCGCATCTATCACGACCGCCTTAAGGATGATCCCGGCCTGGCGTTGCTGAGCATGGACATCAACGCTGTGGTGGCCCACATTTACCCGACGCGCATTCTTAACGGCCGCAGGGCCGAGCTCACTGCCCGCCTGCATGAGCAAGGCATTCCCACCGGCATGCATTATAAACCCAACCACTTGCTGACCCTGTTCGGGGAGGGGCGCGTAAAACTGCCCCAGGCCGAAGCTCTGGGCCGGGAATTGACCACCTTGCCTTTGCATCCCGGCCTTTCCGACTCCGACGTCCATTATATCTGCGATGCAGTGCGGGCCGTCCTGGCCTCATAGGGAGCAAGCTTTATGCAAGCATATCTGCCTGTTGTGTCCGTAATCATGAATTGCCGTAATTCCTCGCAATTTCTGCGCGAGGCCATTGACAGCGTGTACGATCAGACGTTCAAGGACTGGGAAATCATTTTCTGGGACAATGCCTCCACTGACGCCAGCCCGGACATCGCCCGCAGCTATGCCGCACGGGAAAACGACAAGCGCCTGCGTTATTTTCGGGCCGAAACGCCCACCCCCCTGGGTGAAGCACGCAACCTGGCCATTGCCGAAGCGCGCGGCCATTATATCGCGTTTCTGGACTGCGACGACATCTGGATGCCGGGCAAATTAGCCGCCCAGGTGGCCCTATTTGAAACCAACCCCCAAGTGGGCCTGGCCTGCACCGATACCATTATGTTTACGGGGCGCAGCGAAATCAACCGCATGTTTCGCATGGCCGCGCCCAAACGCGGGCGCGCCTTGCGCGAATTGATGACCTCCGGCTGGATTTCCATGTCTGCAGCCATGATCCGCAGATCAGCCCTGGATGGTTTGAAAGAATGGTTTGATCCGGCCTTCAGCATGGCTGAGGAGGCGGATCTGTTTTACCGCCTGGCCTGGGACTGGGAGTTGGATTACGTGGATCTGCCCCTGACCCGTTGGCGGGTGCACAGTCAAAACACCACTTTTAAAAAATTCCATGAATTTGCCGCTGAAACTCGGTTGATCTTGGAAAAGTACAGCAAGCTGCACCCGGAATTTCCCGCCAAGTACCCGGACTTGGTCGAGCTGCTGCAGCGCCGGGCCGCTTTTCAAAAAGCCGTGGCTCTGTGGCGCGACGGGCAAAACCGCGCTGCGCGGGCGGAAATCGCGCCCTTCCCGGGCAGTTTGAAATTCCGACTGTTCCGCCTGGCCACTTATTTACCCGGCACCTGTTTTGACGCGTTAGCTCGTGCCTATTACGCCCTGCCGCAGTTTTTGCGTAAATAAAAAACTGTTAATATATCCGATTTTACCCGTCTCTGCGTCATCTTCAGCCTGTTTTTGCTTTTGGGGATCCTGCCGGGCCGCCTCGCTCCAGCCGACTCAGCGCCACCCGCCATAGTGGCCGTTTACACTGATCACGGCTGGATGGGCCGGAACGGCCATGTTCTGACCATATACTCCGGCGGCGTTTCATTTCTGGCAGAGTCCGCGCTCGGCGCCTGGCAAAGCGAATATCATGATTACCAGAGCGTACCCAAGGGCTACACCCCCATGCCGACGGATGAAGGTTTTGTGGATTTGGGGCCGGACCAGACTTTCAGCATCAGCTATAAGGTGCTCCCGCCTGAAAAAGATATGTCCATGGGTCTGGCCTCCGCTGCCGTTGACGCTCAATTAGCGGCCACGCCTGTAATATCATCTCTTTACCCGCAGCACCCCTGCGTCTGGGCTTTTACGGGTTAACGCCCCTTGAGCCCCCCCTTGGGGCAGAACCATAAATAAAAACGCACTCTTATGCTTGCCTGCGCGGGCCATAGTGTGTATATGCTTAAAGCAGCACACAGAGGCTTTTTTGTGAGGTTTTTGGGGAATGGGAATGTCTTTCCCAGCACGCATCATTAGTGCGGCGCTTTTTGCGGCGCTGCTCGTTTCCTCACCCGGCCGCGCTTTGGCCGAATCAGGGCCGCGCGAACCAGAGCGGGGCGACGGGGAGTATATTTCTCTTTCTCTCAATGAGGTCATGTATATCATTAACCCTGAACGTAGCGACTGGGCTTCGCTGGTGCGTTCAGGCTCCAGCGTCTACCTCTCGCGCGGCAACGAGCGCGTGTATCTGGGTGATATCAGCATAGACAATCCGGGCGGGGCCGACGTCATTGTGCTGGATGCCGATTTTAACGGCCGACCTGAATTTCTGCTCAAATTCGACAGTTCCGACACCAATCAATACTATTATCTGGTGGACGAAACCGGCGCGCCACTCGGCGAAAAGCTGTTCGGCGACCCGAATATGGAGCTGTGCAACCCCACTTTCCAAACCGCTACGCGCACCATCACCGCCTGGGATCGCAGCGGAGGTTTGACCTCTTACTCGCTGTATAAATTCCGCAACGGGCAATACTTTTTAAACGAAGAAACCGAGCCCGTTTATGAAGCTTCCCGCCTGATGCTGGAACGCCGCATTGAATACCCCGGGACGGACAAAACCCGTTCCTCCGTGCGTTATTATGGGGATGCGACCAACAAGCCGGTCAAGCTGCGCACTGTGAGTAAAGTTTCCCTTTACGCGCAGCCAGATGATGAGACGCCCTCCGGCAAGCATCTGAACAAGGGAGATGTCGTAACTGTCATGGATGCGGCTGTGGGCGAGAGCGGGCATATGCTTAAAGTGCGCGGCCGGCACGACGGCTGGGCGCCGGAGGAAGCCTTTTTGGTGCGCACGGTGCAGGATGCCTTCCTGGCGGCCGGGCCCGGTTCTTCGGAACCTGCGCCCGGGAACTTGAGCGGGCCGTATATCCCTGCGGACACCGAACTGCCGGTGCTGGCGGCGCGCAAAACCAAAGCCGATCAAACCTGGCTTGAAGTTTATTTTTTAGAGGGGGATGCAACCGGTTGGGTGCGCGAAACTGAAACCACCGCTGCGCCTCTGCCCAAGCTGCCCTAATACCCGCGCGAGTCAAACGGGACCAGGAAGCCTTGCCTGAAGCTGTTTTGTAAAAAAACTTGCTATTTATATGCGCAGTGCTATCAACAATCCAAAACACACGTCCAAGGACGCTGGTCAATAAGCAAACAACATCAATCAGAGGATGAAATTTTAATTATGAAACATAAACTTTCCGCTGCACTCTGCGCTTTGGCGGCGCTCTGTCTGAGCGCAAGCCTGGCCCTGGCCCAGCCCGTAACCCTGGACATCATGGGAGCGGGAAACCGTATCGTCAACGTGGCTTTAGCGGATCCCATTTCCGACGGCGGCGGAAACGCCCCGGGCAACGGCCCCAAGCTGGCGGCGCTTATTGAGGAAAACCTGTCCTTCCTGCCGTTCATGCGCATTATCGACAGCCGGGCCATTTTGGGCGGTTCGCGCTTAAGCACTTACAAAATGCCGGGCATCGACTTTAAACCCTTCCAACTGGCAGGGGCGCAGCTGGTGGTCACGGCCGGCTGGCTGAACAGCAGCACTGTGGAAATGCGCGTCTATGAATCCACCACCGGACAACTGGTTTTCGGCAAGTCTTATGCCGACGTGCAGGAAAAGCTTCTACCCAAAGTGGCGGACCGTTTCTGCTATGAATTTATGAAAACCTTGGTGGGCCGGGGCGATTTCTTCCTGTCTACCCTGGCCTTCATCAAGTCCAGCGGCAAGGACCGCCACCTCTGGCTGGCGCGCCCCACCGGCCGTGAACTGCGCCAGATCAACAATATGCCCGGCCTGTCCATGTCGCCCAGTTGGTCGCCTGATGCCCGCTTCGTCATTTTCACGCATATTGACGACCGCACCCACGCGCTGGCCGTGTGGGACCGCTTAAGCCAGCAGACCCAGCGGGTTAAGTTCCCGGGCAACACCATTATCGGCCCGGCCTTTTTGCCCGACAACCGCGTGGCTGTGAGCCTGGCCATGCAGGGCTACCCCAACATCTA
>CBDTYX010000072.1:0-8575 GCA_965364745.1 uncultured Desulfovibrionaceae bacterium
GGAAGAAGACGCTGCCGAAGAGAAGTAGTAAAGTAGAGTTTTCGGGCGAGCCGGGGCGGGGGAGCCAGATTCCCCCGCCCCAAAACCCCACCCCCTCCTTAACCCTCATTGAAGGTTTGAGGATGGGCGAGAGGGCGGCGAGGCCGGATTTAAAAATAAAAAAGCCGGGCCTGAATTTACAGGTCCGGTTTTTTTGTTTCAGGCTCATGGAATAAAAATGTCGAATGACAAATCTTTTTGTGGTCAAAGCCGCAATAGCTCATCGATCAATTAGGGGCTCAGAAAGGGAGCAGGCCTGGAAGAGGGAAACCTCAAGAGGGCTCATCTTCTTGGGGTTTCCCTCTTCCAGAGGATGCTTCAGGTGTAAATTTTTACTTTGGAGCGCCCGGGTTTTGTTTGCCGGACATGGTGAGGATTTTTACTTTGAACACAAAGGTTTTGTCCAGGGCCTTGGGAGGTATGGGCAAAGGCTCGGACTTGTGTTTGACGAGCATGGCCTGGAAGGCTTTTTCCTTTTCCTCCAGGTCTTCAACCGGATAGGCCTCGCCTGTGGCCATGACGCTGCTGAACCTGGTGGACAAGCCGCAGGCCACTCCCGGAGTGTGGCAAAACAGGCCGCCATAATTTACGAACAAGAGAAAAACCCGCTTGTCCTTAAGAATGAGGTCGATTTTATGCCCTTCCCTGGCGCAGTGGATATAGATGCAGTCGTCCAGGCGCGAGAAATCCAGGGGCACGGCGTAAGGTTCCTCGCTGCGGCAGGCCAAGACCACGTAGGGGCTTGCGTCGATTATTCCGAGCAGCGCTTCATTGGCTGTGACCTCTTTATCATTGCGGTGCATTACCTTGAGCACAGCGGCCATCTTCCTTTATGGCGCCGTGCTCAGCCAGTCCACAATGGCCTGGGCGCACTGCTCGGGATTGAGACCGTCGGCGTTGAGGTGGAAGTCGGCGGCGGCGTCGTACATGAGGGCGCGCTCGGCGATGAGATCTTCAATGGTCTGGCCGGGCGCGATGGCCAGGCCGCGTTCGGGGTTCAAGCTGATGCGGTAGACAATGGTGGGGGTGGGCACATCCAGGAATACGATAGGGCCTAACGAGCGCAAGTGGTCCACGGCGCGCTGGCGATAAACGGCGCTGCCGCCGGGGGAAAGCACGGTGCGCTGCACATTGAGCTTGCAGACGATGTCGGCTTCCACATCCAAAAATTCTTCTTTGCTCATGCTGTCGGTCACGTCTTGGAGTCTGGTGCCGTAAGCGGCCTCAATAACGTGATCCACATCCACCTGCACCCAATTGAGCTTTGCGGCCAGGGCTTTGCCCACCGTAGTTTTGCCGGAACCGGCCATGCCGATCAGAGTAACGCAACCGTCAGGCTTAACGCGTTTTAAAGAGTGTGTTTGAGTCATAAGCGCTACCTTAATGTAAGAGTGTACACATAAACAGGCAGGCTTGCGGAAAATCCGTAAGCCTGCCTGTTGGATTGCAGCGTAAAGACCAGGCGTTGATTAACGCTTGGAGTACTGGAACCGGGCGCGAGCGGAGCGCAGGCCGTATTTTTTACGTTCTTTGGCCCGATCGTCGCGGGTGAGGAAGCCGGCCCGCTTCAAAGCGCCACGCAGAGTTTCATCCACTTCCAGCAGGGCGCGGGAAATGCCGTGGCGCACGGCTTCGGCCTGGCCGGAAACGCCGCCGCCGCAGACATTGACGCGGATGTCAAAACGATCCTGCGTTTTGGTGATTACCAACGGTTGCCGGATAATCATCTGCAAGGTCTTGCGCGGAAAATATTCCTCAAAGGGGCGGTCATTGATAAAAATCTGGCCGCTGCCCGCATACAGGCGGGTACGCGCGGTGGCGGTTTTTCTTCTGCCGGTTCCGTAATTAAAATCAGTAGACATGCATTTCTCCGAAGATACGATTTAGTATTGGAGTTCTAAGGGGGCGGGGTTTTGAGCCGCGTGGGGATGTTCGCCGCCCGCGTAAATTTTCAGTTTTTTCAGCATCGCCCGGCCCAGGGTGTTTCTGGGAAGCATGCCGCGCACGGCTTTGCGCAGTACTTCATCGGGCTTGGTGGCCAGCATGGTTTGCAGGCTGGTGCCTTTGATGCCGCCGGGGTAGCCGGAGTGGCGATAGTAGATTTTATCTTCCAGCTTCTTGCCGGTCACGCGCAGTTTTTCGCAGTTGACCACAACGATGAAATCGCCGTTGTCCATGTGCGGAGCGAACTCAGGCTTATGCTTGCCACGCAGACGATGGGCGATCTGAGCGGCAAGGCGGCCGAGCACTTTGCCGTCCGCATCCACAATAAACCAGTCGCGCTTGATGTCCGCCGGAGTGGGGGTAAATGTCTTCATTCAAGTTCTCCTTACGCTGCCAGAGGTCTAGCAGGCCTCTGCAAAGAGGACGATTATTAAGCCCGCCGCAAAATCTTGTCAAGGGATTTTTGGGTGGAGTTAAGCATTCTTTTGCGCAGCGCACGGCCTCTGTGCCGAACGTTATTCAGGTTGCCTTCCGACGCCGCTCGGGTTGCCGCGAGCTAACCTGCGCAATGCGCAATAGTTTACGCCGCCGGCGCAAAATTAACCGCCAAGTCGATCCTGAAGCTTTATCCCCAGGAAAAGCCGTTGCCGCCGTTGCGTTTAATGTTGTATACCGCCCGGTCGGCGCGGTGCAGAAAATCAGCCGCGCTTTCATTATCTTTGAGCAGCGCAAGCCCGATGCTGGCAAACACCTTGTTTTTGCAGGTATTGGGCACTTGTTCGATAATGCGCAGGGCCATGGCCTCCAGGCCGGCTGGGGTGATGCCGGGCACAATGACCGTGAATTCATCACCGCCGTAGCGGCAGGCATAGTCGTTGCCCTGGCGCACTTCAGACAAAAGGATTTTAGCGATGGCCTTAAGAATGGCGTCGCCGGCGGAGTGGCCGTCCTCGTCGTTGACATCTTTAAACTTATCCAGATCTATGAACATGAGCCCCAGAGTAAAGCCTTTTTGCTTTTGCAGGCTGACCTGGGCGGTTAACAAAGTGTGAAAATGCCCGTGGTTAAATAGACCGGTTAGGCCGTCATTAAAAGCCTGACGCTTGATTTGGGCGGCCAGGCGACGGATGTTGGTCAGATCCCGGCCGACCAGAAGGTATGAGTTTTCAGCCTTTAGAGGGGCAAAGGCAAACTCGAATAGTCCGAAGCGCTCCTCTGAAATTTTGATGCCCACTTCCAGGGGCTGCGAAAGCGCGTGTTTGTCGTTTAAAATATCCGGCCCCCAGAGGTGGCTGGTGGGCGTGGGGCGGCAGATTTCAAAGAAATTTCTGCCCTGCAGGTGCTGGTTGGGCGGCGCCACCCAGGTAATGTGCCCTGTGCCGTTAATGGTCAGGACTATTTCCTGCATGACCCGAAACAGGTTGTCCATAAAGTCGTGCTGCTGCAGCGTTTGGGTTTCCAGTTCAGATAACTCGGTGATGTCCTCCAGAATAGCCAGCACTTCGTCCTGGTAGAACTCTCCCCAGCGGTATAGGGCCAGGAAGGCCTGCCTGGGATTGTCAGTCGCGGTTTGTTTGTCGGAATTTTTTTGTAAATTAATAATGGTGCTGACGTGCTGCGGACCGTCCGGGGCGGTGATTTTTTGCCAATTTTCGCGGATCAGCTCGCCGGCATGGGCTTCAAGGATGCCCGGCAGCAAAATGTTTTCCTGGTCGGGGTTAATATTTAAGTGTTTGAGCAGCATATTATTGGCTTCGAGCACAAGGCCTGTGGAATCCAGGCGGGCGACGCCCACAGGCAGGTTTTTAAACATGGCCGCTTGGGAATTTAAGTCCGCCTGGTACTGATAATAGCCGTGCAGGGCTTGCGAGATCATGCGCAAGTAATTGCGAAAATTCAACTCATTGGTATTTTGCATAAATGTCGCGGGCAGGTACAGCTCGCCCAGTGTGGTGTCGGGGCCGGCCAGGGTAAAACAGACCTGCCCCTCATGCCGTCTGGGGCCTGTGGCTGGTAGGGGGCCGCTACGGCAGATTTCTGCATTATATTCTGGATTTTTCGAAAAATGCATGTAGCCGTCGCGTTTGGGCACCTGCAAATAGAGATGCCAGGAGTTGGCTTGCCAGTAAAGGTCCAGATGCCGCCCGAGAATGTTGGCGATATCTGTGAGCTCGTGCCCCGTGTCCGCCAGTTCGAGGGATAGAAAATAAAAAGCTTTAATGGTTTCCATGGGTAATTCGTAAAGCCGTTCATCCAGAGGGCTTTCCGGGATTTCCAGCAGATTGAGCATGGATTTGAAATCTTGAATGCTTTCTTCGCGCAGGGCCTGAATAATAGCCGGGGACAGCCCGAAAAGATCGGAGATAAGTATTTCCAGTTGAATGAGGCTTTCCACATCTGGATAGCGGCCGTGCATGAGCTCGGACCAACGGGTGGCCACGGCGACAATTAAGGACAGGTCGGGGGTCGGGCCTAAATCGGCAAGAGCTGTGTGGTGAGAGGAAATGGCCTGTGCAATATTTTGCGGCAGCTTCCAGTCCAGGACCAATTGCCCGGCGATTTCAGCATGGGTCTGCCCCCAACGTTCTGTTTCAGCAGCGGCGTCTTTGGGGCGGTATGCGGAAGGGCACTCCCAGCCGGATTGATTTTGGCTGTCATAGAGCAAAAATAGGGCAATATCTTTAAGTAAAATAGCCAGGTAAACCATTTCCGGTGAAGCGGTTTTGCTGACCGCACTTAATTTTTCACCCACAATGGCGCCCCAAATGACCGTGCGCCAGGCCTGGTAAAACTTGTCCGGCGGCAATGCGCAATGTTGGGCGAGGCCTTTTTTTATGGATATGCTGAAGGCCAGCTTGAGAATTTCTTTGGTGCCGAGGAGCATGGCCGCCTGCTCCAGGCCGGTTACAGGCGAGGCTGTGCCGAAGTAGGGGGTGTTGACCAGGCGGACGATGGCTGCGCTGAGCACAGGGTCCATTCCCAGAATGCGGGCAATTTGCCTGACATCGGAATTCGGGTCCAAAATAACTTGCACCAATTGTACAACCACGGGAGAGAAAGACATGTGCATGCCTTTATTGAGCAACTGCCGGATCTGATCAGGCGAAATGGAGTTGGTCATCGGACAAGACCTTCAGTGGTTTGAGGTAGAGAACGCGTAAGTGTCAATAAAGTACCATGAAACTGATTTAAAGGTAATTCTTTCAGGTGGTTACTTGCGCGTTGCGCATATGTTTCCGCTTGTAACTTAATAGTGTTTATAAGGCCGCGGCTTTGTATTTGGGCGCATAATGCGGCTGCATCTGCCGAGCAGAGCGTTTTTTGGGAAAATTTATCTAAAAAGTCCAGGCGTGCTTCCAACGGCGAAGCGGCAAGCCAACAGATCAGCGGTAGAGTTAATTTGCCCTCACGCATATCGCCGCCCTGCGGCTTGCCTGTATTTGAAGCGGGGAAAAAGTCCAGGAGGTCGTCCATGACTTGAAAAGCCAGTCCGAAATTAAAGCCGAAACCGGCAGCAGCTGCGCGCTCCCGCGCGGGTGCGCCGGCAAGCTCCGCCCCCGCCAGCGCCGCGGCTTCAAACATGGCCGCTGTTTTGCCGCTGATTATGCTAAGGTAGTGCGCTTCGTCGATTTGCGGGTCAAACAGGCGGGAGAATTCCAGGGCCTGGCCTTCGGCAGTACGGCGGATAGCGGCGCTGAAAATGCTTACCAGGGCGGGGCGTTCATAGCGGGCAACCATATCGCCGGCCAGGGCGAACATAGCGTCCCCGGCCAGGACGGCAAGTTTATTGCTGAACTGAAGGTGGGCGGCTAATGCGCCGCGGCGGGTGTGGGCTTCGTCCAGAATGTCGTCATGCAGGAGTGTGGCGCAATGCAATATTTCCAGGGCTGCCGCCAGAGGATAGACAGTGTCGTCTGCGCATCCCAGGCAACGCGCCACGTTGATGCAGATGAACGGACGGATGCGTTTGCCGGGCAGCGCCGCGATATACGCGGCCACAGGTTGCAACGAGGTCGGCAGAGTATCTAGCTCCTGGGAGATGGCCGCATCCAGTAAAAAGATTTCAGCGGAGAAAGGATCAAGTAGTGCGCTCATAGCCGGAATAATGGTTAGGGGATGGATAGTTATTGGAGGCAGTGTATGCGTATTTGTAAAAATCCACCATGAAAAATTTATAGCCCCCCCGGCGCGCGGCCCTTGACTTGTGGAGTTTAGTTTTGCTTTTTCGTGCGGTGCAGGATATGTTTACGCAGTTTGTGCGCGCTGTTTGGCGACAAGTCCTTGTTAAGCTGATTGCGAGGTGGGTATGGAAAACAAGATTACGGTTGTGGGCGGCGGCAGTTGGGGCACGGCGCTGGCGCATTTTTTAGGCAATAAGGGCATGGAGGTGCGCCTTTGGGTGCGTGAGCCGGAAATTGCCGGAAGCATCGCCGCCACAGGCGAGAACCCGGTGTATATGCCCGGTGTCAAGCTTTCCGCCAATGTCACGGCCGATACTGACCTGCCCAAGATGGTCGAAGACGCCAAGCTGGTTCTGATGGTCGCGCCCTGCCAGGTATGGCGCGGTGTGCTGCGGGAAATGCGTCCGCACATGCGTGACGATGCTGTGGTTATTTCCGCTTCCAAAGGCGTAGAGGTGGAGGGGCTCAAGCGAATGGAAGAGGTGGCCGCCGCCGAGTTGGCGGGCATGGATACGGTTTATGCGGCGCTGTCCGGGCCGTCTTTTGCCAAAGAAGTGATTGCCGGCAAACCTACGGCTGCGGTGATTGCTTGCCGGGACATAACCTGGGCGGATCGGCTGCGGGATTTGTTTTCCAGTGAAATTTTCCGTTTTTACTCCTCCCGCGATGTGACCGGAGTGGAATTGGGCGGTGCGGTGAAAAACGTCATCGCCATTGCGGCCGGGCTGTCCGACGGCCTGGGCTTCGGGCTTAACGCCAAGGCCGCTCTGATCACGCGGGGCTTGGTGGAAATCACCCGCTTGGGGCTAGCCTTGGGCGCCAGCGCATCCACATTTACCGGCCTGTCCGGGGTGGGCGATTTGATTTTAACAGCTACGGGCGATTTGTCGCGCAACCGCCAGGTGGGGCTGCGCACGGCTGAAGTAGGCGCCAAGGATGCGCTGGCGGGCATGACCCAGGTGGCTGAAGGCGTACGCACGGCCGAGGCCGTCCATTTTTTAAGTCAAAAGCTGGAAGTGGACATGCCCATTTGCGCGGCCGTGTACCGCGTGTTTTATGAAGACAAGGATCCCCGCGAAGAAGTGCTCGGGTTGATGACCCGGGAGCTTAAAGGCGAGTGAGCGTTTTTGATATATCAGGACTATCTCAACAGTTTTAAGGAGAACAGCATATGGGTTCGCAACGTGTAATGGGCTACATCTTGACGTTTACGGCGGCAACTTGCTGGGCATTGACCGGTATTTTGGGTAAAATTTCCATTCAGGACGCCAACCTCTCCGGCTTTGAAGTGGCTTTCTGGCGTGCGGCTATCGGCGGGGCTATGTTCGCCATCCACGCATTTATTAGTGGAAAGTGGCGGGTGGAGCCAAAATATGCCCTGGCCTTCGCCTTGTTCGGCATCCCGGGCGTGGCCGGGGTTATGGGCGGCTACATGGTGGGGGTTGAAAAAATCGGCGTGTCCATGGCCACCATGCTGCAATATACCTCCACCGGCTGGATAGCTGTGTGGGGCATGGTTTTCTTCAAGGAATCCGCCACTATCTGGCGTATCGGCGCTGTGGCTATGGCCATGATCGGCGCGGGCCTGCTCTGCTGGTCCGGCGGTGACGCGGTCCTCGGCCTGACTGTGGCCGGCGTGGCGGCATCTCTCATTTCCGGCTTATGCTACTCGCTGCAGTCGGCATTCGGCAAAAAGTTCCTGACCAATTACAGCTCGGTGAGCCTGTATATGCTGGCCATGCCTGTGGGCGCGCTGGTCATGCTGCCGTTTTTGCTGCCGCAAACCAATCACCTGTTTACTCCTTTTGGCGTGCCGGAGCTTTCTTTCGGTGAAAAAACGCCCATGGACTGGTTCAACCTTATCGTCCTGGCCGGGGTGACCGTGTGGGGCGCTTACTGGGCCTATATGGAAGGGGTTAAACGCCTGGAAATCACCAAAGTGGGCATCATTTGCACCATTGAACCCGTGATGGCGGCGTTGCTTGCCTTTGCCCTGTTCGGCGAGAGCATGACTTGGCTGGGTATTGTGGGAGCCGCCTTCGTCATGGGCGCTATTTTCATTAGTATGAAGAAATAGCGGATTTTTTTCATCGACATAAATAATAAAGTCCGCGTTTTCGGTTTTAATCCGGAAACGCGGACTTTACTTAGGTCTGACCAAGGGCGGCGGCGGACTTAAGAAAAAAGTGCAAACCCATGGAAAACGCCGTGCTCCATTAAAATTTTAAAGCCGATGCCGATAAGCACGCAGCCGCCAAAGGCCACCGCATAGTGCGAACCTTGAATAAACCTGCCCAGGGCCCGCCCCAGGCAGATGCCGGCCAAACTGACCAAGAAGGTCGTGGCGCCGATAACCAGGGCCGGCCACCACAGGGACACTTCGGCAAAAGCCATGCCCAAGCCGACGGCCA
>CBDTYX010000073.1:0-8442 GCA_965364745.1 uncultured Desulfovibrionaceae bacterium
TTCAATATCAGATGGGGTAATGGGTTGACGGATTTCAACAATAGTATTTTGGTCACACATTGCAAATCTCTCCTATAAACTGCATAATTTATCATAAGTGTTAAGTTGTTATTGAACACATTGCTGTCTTTCTGCTCTGTTGCACAGTTGCCTGAAGAGCGGGCGCGGGTCCGTAAAAACGGGGGGCAGACCCGCGCCCATGGTTTGGGGCTGCTTGAATGCAGCCAGGGGGAAGACAGAAAATGCGTGGTACAAGGTAAGCGCCTCTTCTTGTTTTGGCGTTACTGGGCGAAAAGCTGCTGCGGCAAGTACATGACAATGTCCGGGAAAAACATGAGCAGGAGAAGCGCGGCCAATTGAATGAACAGAAATGGAATGACCGAGACATATAGGTCGGTGATGCTCACGTTTTTTGGCGCCACAGCTTTCATAAAGAACAGATTCAGCCCGTATGGCGGGGTCAGGTAAGCCATCTGCATGTTCATGACATAGAGCACGCCGAACCAGATGGGATCAAAGCCCAAACCTTTGATAATGGGCACATAAATGGGCATGCACATGAACAGGATGGCGATATCGTCCAGAAACATGCCCAGGACAAAAAAGCTGAGCTGCATGATAATGATGATCACCCAAGGCGAAACTTCGAGGCCCATGACGAAGTTGCGGATCATGATGGTGGCACCCAGACTGGAATAAGCTTTGCTGAAAGCCAGGGCCGCAATGATCATTACCGCCACGAATCCGGACAATTCAAAGGTTTTGCGCAAGGTGGTCCAGAAAACCTGCCAGGTGAGATTGCGGCGCAGCGCCGCGCAGATCATGGAGAAGCCGGCGCCCAAAGCCGCGGCTTCCGTGGGCGAGGCAAAGCCGCTGAAAATGGAAATAAGAATGGCCGCAGCCAGAAACAGCGGCGGGATCAGATCTTTCAGGGAAATGAATTTTTCTTTCCAGGAGGCGCGATCTTCCGGGGGCAGGGCGGGGCCGTCTTCAGGACGCAAAGCGCAGCGGACGGCCACATAAATCATGTAAAAGCCGGCCAGCATAAGGCCGGGTGCCACGCCGCCGGCAAAGAGCTGGCCCACGGACACGGTGCTCAAAAAACCGTACATGACCATCATGACGCTGGGCGGGATTAAAAAGCCCAAGGCCCCGCCGGACATGACCAATCCCAGGGTCATGTGTTTGTTGTAGCCCTTGGCCAGCATGGACGGCACCACAATAGCGCCCAAGGCCAGCACCGTGGCGCTGCTTACGCCGATCATGGCGGCCATGAGCGCGCAAATGCCGATGGTGCCTATGCCCAAAGCGCCCCTGATGCCGCCGGACCATTTATAAATGGTGTCGAACATGCCCTCGGCCACGCCCGAGTGATAGAGCATGAACCCCATGAATACAAACAGGGGAATGGCGGTGAGCACAATGTTGGAGGTCAGCGCGGTTATGGAAAAATAAACCAGGGACAAACCATCGACGCCCATGGTCAGAAAGGCGGCGATTACCCCGATTGAGCCGATGCAAAATGCTATGGGCAACCCGGTGCACATAAGCAGCATCATGCCCGCGAACATGATAATGGTTACTTCATAAGGGGTCATATTAGTTCCTTAATTAAATTAATATTTTTACGCCGGGGAACGGAGCAGATCGCGGCATCTTTCCCCGGCAGAGTCTCCACGGTTGACTATTGCCCGCCAAACAGCATGCGCGGCAGATACATGGCGAGGTCCGGAAAAACCATCACCAGAACGAGCGCAACCAGTTGAATGAACAGGAATATGGGAATTGACAGGTAGATGTCCTTAATGGTGACGTTTTTGGGCGCCACCGCTTTCATAAAGAACAGGTTAAGCCCGTAGGGCGGGGTCAGGTAGGCCATTTGCATGTTCATGACATACAAAATGCCGAACCAGACCGGGTCAAAGCCGAACCCCTTGATAATGGGGATGTAGATGGGCATGCACATAAACAGGATGGCGATGTCGTCGAGGAACATGCCCAGGAAGAAGAAGCTGACCTGCATGAGAATGAGCACCATCTAGGGCGAAACGTCCAGCCCCATAACGAAGTTGCGGATCATGATAGTGGCGCCCAGGCTGGAATAAGCTTTGCTGAAGGCCAGGGCCGCGACGATCATAACCGATACGAAACCGGCCAGCTCAAAGGTTTTTTTCAGAGATTGCCGGATCACCTTCCAGGTCAGGTTGCGGCGAAGGGCCGCACAAACCAGCGAAAACCCAGCGCCCAGAGCGGCCGCTTCCGTGGGGGAAGCAAAGCCGCTGAAAATGGACCACAGGATCGCTCCGGCCAGCGCCAGCGGCGGAATCAGGTCTTTCAGGGAAATGAACTTTTCCTTCCAGGTGGCCCGCTCAGCAACGGGCAGGGCCGGCCCGTACGACGGATTTATGGCGCAACGGATGCCGACGTAAATCATATAAAAGAACGCCAGCATCAAGCCGGGGATCACGCCGCCGGCAAAAAGCTGACCCACGGACACTGTGCCCAGAAAGCCATACATGACCATCATGACGCTGGGGGGGATGAGAAAGCCCAAGGCCCCGCCGGACATGACCAGGCCTAAAGTCATGCGTTTGTTATAGCCCTTGGCCAGCATGGCCGGGACTACAGTGGCGCCCAAGGCCAGCACTGTGGCGCTGCTGATGCCGATCATGGCGGCCATGATGGCGCAGATGCCGATGGTGCCTATGCCCAAAGCGCCTCTGATGCCGCCGGCCCATTTGTAAATGGTGTCGAACATGCCCTCGGCCACACCGGAGTAATAGAGAATGAAGCCCATGAACACAAACAGGGGTATGGCTGTAAGCACGATATTGGAAGTAAGCGAGTTAATGGAAAAATAAACCAGGGACAGACCATCTATCCCCATGGTCATAAAAGCCGCAAAGATGCCCACCGCACCGATGCAGAACGCGATAGGCAATCCGGTGCACATCAGCACCATCATGCTCGCGAACATGACAATCGTTACTTCATATGGGTTCAAAGCAGCTCCTCCCCTGTGGCAGCCAGCCAGATGTTTTTAATGAAAGAAGACAGGGACTGGAGCACAAATACAAAACAGCCCACGGCCAGGATGGCGCGCCAATGGTACAACGGCTCTTGGAGCAGAGAGCGGGAGTGTTCATTGGCCTGCCATGATTCCACGGCGTAATAGGCAGCTTCGTAAAAGACTGTGGCGCAGAAAATGAACACCAGCACAAAAGTGATGCTGTCCACTATGGCCCTGGTGCGGGGGGACCACTTGTTATAGAAGGCGTCCATGGCCACCTGTCCCTTGTTCAGAATGGACGGAGCCATGGACCAGATCATATACACCCCAAAAACCAGGGTACTCAGTTCCATGGCCCAGGTAGTGGGTTTGTTGAAAAAATACCGCGAGAAGGCTTCATAAGACACCATGGCGATGATGGGGACGAGCAGCAGGCTGCAAAAGCGGCCCGACCACAGGGTCATGAAGTCAATGCTTTTCACGCAGCATTGAGCTAGTTTTTTCATATTGTTCCTCTTTGGCCGCACGTTTCAAGCTATGATGCGAAAGTCCAGGGGCCCCGCGCAGCCGCAAGGCCCCTGGAAGTGTCAACAGTTTGCCGGTTTAGCGGCCGAAGTCGGCCACAGCCTTGCGGATAAGCTCAACAGCTTTGGCGCAGGCCGGACTCTTGGCGGCTTCTTCGTCCCAGACCACCTGGGCGGCCTTGGTCAGTTCCTTAACGTCCTCATCGGGCAGGGCGAAGTGCTTGTCCTTAAACACAGTGTCCAGGGCCTTCTCGTTGTCCTTGCTGCCGCGTTCATAGTAAGCGTGGGTCAGGAATTCCACACCTTTCATCACTGCGGCCTGCAGTTCGGCAGGCAGACTTTCCCAGGTCTTGGTATTGAACAGCGCATCGCAGTTGGAGGGGTCGAACATGGGGGTGTCGCACAGGTAGGCGGCGGCTTCATAGAACTTGCCGTCCATGTATTCAAAGGGCGCGCCCCAGAGAATGCCGTCGATCTGTCCGGTTTGCAGGGCCACATACAGGTCTTCGGAAGGCAGGGCCACAGTGCTCACGCCCAGCTTCTGCAGCACCTGGGCGGAACCCCCGATGGCGCGGACTTTCATTTTCTGCAGGTCGGCCAGGCTCTTCATGGGGGTCTTGGTCAAAAATTGATAAGAGGCGGTCCACATGGTGCCGAGCCAGGTCACGCCCTGTTCGGCGTAGGCTTCCTTGGCCATCTTGTCCAGGCCGTATTTGAAGAAGATGGCGTCGCCTTCTTCAACGGTCATCCAGGACATGGGCAGGCCGGAAATGATGTTGGCCATGGGCATTTCCGTGAAATAGAAGGAGTAGCCGTAGGCGAGGTCGAGCACGCCGCTCTTTACGGCCTTAAGCACGTCGGGGGAAGAGGCCAGTTCGCCCACATTGAACATCTGGACCTTGATTTGTCCTTTGCTCTCTTTCTCGATAATGCCGGCAAATTCTTCAGCTATGCCCTGCCCCCAGGGAGAATAGAAGCTTTGGAATTTGATGGTGTAAACTTTGTCGTCAGCCGAAGCCGGTCCGACGAAGAAAACAGAGAACATCATTACAATAAATGCGGTTTTCAATAGCCGTTTCATGGAATTTCCTCCTGGCTGTAAAAGGTTTTTTGCTGTTATTATTGATTTTTCCCTCGATACAGGGAAATATCGCCCAAAATATCCGCAAGGCTCAAGCGAGAGCCGTTTTCCAGAATATTCAGATTCTCCAGGGCGCTGTCGTGCAGCCCTTTGGAGTAGCCGGCGCAGCAGTCTTCGATTACCCGGAAGTGGTAGTCGCGTTGGAAAGCGCCGGCGCAGGTGTAATGCACGCATATATTGGTGGCCAGACCGCAGATGATCAAAGTGTCATTGGCCCGGACGTTATAGCCGTGCAAAACATGGGAAAGATCTGTATCCATGAATGCGTCGTAGCGGGTCTTGCTGATCACCACTTCGTCCTCGGCCGGGGTAAGCGCATCGCAAATGGCCGCGCCGTAAGATCCGGTAAAACAGTGAGTACGGCGCTCGTGCCCGGAATCAATGCCCGAAGGGCGGTGCACTTCCACAGTGTAAATTACCGGGATATCCGCTTTCCGACAGGCCGCGATTAAATTTTTTATGCGCGGGATGATGTCTTCCGCCCCTGGGCATGGGCAGGGGACGCTTTTGCCGATAAAGTCGTTTTGCATATCAATGACCAACAGTGCGGTTTTGCCGATAATCATTGCGAGCTCTCCTTGGTGTGGTGATCGTTCGGGGTGTCGACACGAGCGTGTCGACAACTTTATTTATGCATAATTTGGCGAGCAGCGGAAGAGACTTACGGTGTGTTCTTACAGTGGGCAAAAGTATGGGCTGGGGCGTGCGCGGCGCACGCAAAAATAAAGGGGACGCGCATGCCGCGTCCCCTTATGGTTGCCGGTATTTTAACAGATTATTATTGCACGGCCAGCACATCGCCGGGCTTGAGCACGCTGCTTTTGGTCAGCTTGTTCAGGCGCAGCAACTCTTCGGGGTTCATACCCATTTTACGGGCGATGGACCATACGGAATCGCCGCTTTTAACCGTATATGTCTTGTTTTTTCCACCCTGGGCCGTGGTTGTGGTCCCCTTATCGCGCTGGCGGGAATTGCCGCCGGACTGGGCCACCTGGCGGTCGTCCTTGCCGGGGATGTACAACTTCTGCCCGATTTGCAAAGTGGAGCTTTTGGACAAACCGTTGGCCTTGATCAGGGTGTCCAACGGCACTTTGTTGGCCAGGGCGATGCTGTAGAGAGTGTCGCCGGACTTGACCTTGTAGGTGCCTTTGTTGGCCGCGATGGCGCGGGTGCGCTCTTCGCCGGCCTTGGGGTAACGATCGACCGTGGGCGGCAGAATGATGACCTGCCCGACTTTCAGCTTGCTGACGTTGTTGACCTGGGCGATGACCTCTTTGGGCACGCCGGTGCGCTTGCTGATTTTGGCCAGGGTATCGCCCTTGGCCACTTTGTATTCCTTCCACCCCGCATAGGTTCGGCTGGCCGGAGAATCGAGATAGGCCAAGGCCTGTGTTTTGGCGGCCAGGGGCACATAGGCGTATACCGAGCGGGTGGGCGGGGTTACCGTACGCAGGAAAGCCGGGTTGTCCGCCGCAAAGTCATCCCAGGTCATGCCCATGGATCTGGCCAGGCCCAAGAGGTCCACGCCGCCTTTCAGCTCCAGGGGCACCAGGTTGGTGGCCTTGGAGTAGTCGGGCGGGGTGAAGCCCAACAGCCGCAAGTTGTGCATGATCCGGGTAACGGCCACCAGCTTGGGCACATACTGGGTGGTTTCATCTTTCAGTTTGGTGCTGCCGTTGAGCATGTAATTTTTGTCGCTCAAAGCAAAAAAGTCTTCCGCCCCGCCCGTGCCGTCCAGGGCGCGCATGATTTTGCCTTCACCGGCGTTGTAGGCGGCAATGGCCAGACTCCAGTCATTGAAATAACCGTGCAGCTTGAGCAGATACTCAGCTGCGGCATGTGTGGATTTATAGGGGTCGCGGCGTTCGTCCACCCACCAGTCGCGCGCCAGGCCGAAGTTGGTGCCGGTTTGCGGCATAAACTGCCACAGACCCGTGGCTCCGGCCGTAGACACGGCGTTGGGGTTGAAGCCGCTTTCCACAATGGCCAGATAGGCGATATCCGCAGGCAGGCCTTTTTCGGCGAAGACTTTTTGAATATAAGGCAGATATGCTTCGGAACGGCGCAAGTATTGGGCAAAACGCTCACTGCCGCGCCGCACGAAAAATTTGAAGTGCAGCAGCACTTCTTCCTCGGCCCGTTCAGGCAGGGCGGTTAAAAAATCAGGGCTGTATTTCAGCGCTTCAATTTCCTGAGGAGTCAGGGGCTTGCCGTCATCGGCCGGGGGAAAAGGCAGGGGGGCCAGTTCTTCCTGGGTATCCTGCTCGGTGGGTTCATACTTGGTCAAGTTTTGCTTGGAACTTTTGGGCGAACAAGCGGTCGCCAACAGGGCCAGGGCTACTAGAGCCAGGCAGAGCGCGGCTTTTATGGACAGAAAGCGGGAGCCGGGGCTCTTGATAGTCAGGGCAAAATATTTCATGCACTCTCCAGGGCTTGGTTTTCCTGTACGGTACGGGTAAAGTGTACGCACTGTACCCGAGCCTCGCGGCAAAGAGCAAGTGTTTTTTAAAAGGCTTGTTTTGTGCGGCCTGCGGGCGCAGAGAATTATAATATGGCAGGTATGGCGAAGTTATGAAAGATGAGTATCAAAAGGGCGAATACGGCGCGGAAGATTTTGCGGATAACTTGATTCCCGGGGTTAAGGCCGTGCTCGAGCAGCTTTCCCGCACTCCGGAGCTGGTGAGCATGGTCTATATCCGGGGCGGCCGCAGCGGGCAGTCCACGGAAAAAATTCTGGCCCTGTGCCGGGAATATGGCGTGCTGCAACGCTTTGTTAAAGAAGAAGCCTTGAACCGCATGTTTGCGGGCAATCATCAGGGGGTGCTGGCCCGCATGTCGCCGGTGCCCCGCGTGGAACTGGGCGATTTAATTGCGGCCGCGCGTGAAGCGCCGTTGCCGCTCATCGTGGCTTTGGATCAGGTGCATGATGCCGGCAATGCCGGGGCTCTTGCCCGCACCCTGTACGCCATGGGCGGCGCGGGCCTGCTTTTGCCAAAGCATAACAGCGTGTTTTTGGGGGCAGCGGCCATCAAGGCTTCAGCCGGAGCCCTGCCGCTTTTGCCCGTGGCCAGAGAGCCCAATTTGGGCCGGGCTCTTGAAGTTTTGCAGGCAGAAGGCTTTACGGTTTATTCCACCGGCAATGAGGGAACTTCTGTATTTAAGGCCGCGCTAAACCTGCCTGCGGTGTTGGTTTTGGGAAATGAGGAAAAAGGCGTGCGGCCCGGCGTTGAAAAACATGCGGGCGAAACCCTGCGCATCCCTTTGGCTCGTGATTTTGATTCTTTGAACGTGGCCCAGGCCGGGGCCATCTTTATCGCCGCGTTTGCCGCCGGACGATCGGCAGCTTTTTGACGTTCAAGAAATATAGTTGGGAATGTTTAAAAACACAGTCTGGGTAAAAGTGATCATTTTGTCCATGATCCAGGGGAAGGACAAGAGCAGGGCTATAAAAATGGAGACAATCTTGGGAATGAAAGACAGGGTCATTTCCTGGATTTGAGTGGCGGCCTGGATAATGCTCACCGATACGCCCACGATCAGACCAATGCCCAGCATGGGCAAAGAGATCATCAAGGCCAGTTCAATGGATTGACGGGCAAAACCTACAACGAATTCCGGGGTCATAAACAGCTCCTGGGCGGACGGCGTTAAAATTTTGGCGTTAAGCATCACGCTTATCTGTGTATAGCGAACTTCATGCCAATAAAAATATTCCCCGCGCACTCCCTCCCAATTCGGGTTCAGCAGAGGGGAGGGGGCGGGAGGGG
>CBDTYX010000074.1:0-8426 GCA_965364745.1 uncultured Desulfovibrionaceae bacterium
CGCCGCCTGCCTTCCCTGCGCATGGTTCTGGGCACCTTGATCAGCTTTGCGGGTGTGGCCCTGGTGTGCCTACGATAGCTCTTAAACCAAATCTTTAAGAACTGCGCCCAGTTCAGCGTGCACGCGGCTGTTGCCGGCCAGAATATGCGGGGCATAGAGTTGATACGGCGCACCGCTTAAATCGCTGACCTTGCCGCCGGCTTCTTCAACCAGCAGCCAGCCGGCAGCGGTATCCCACGGCGCCAGCCAGCCTTCGTAGTAAGCGTCAAAACGCCCGGCGGCCACATAGGCAAGATCAATAGCCGCGGCCCCGCAACGCCGCACGCCCTGCGTCAGGGGCAGCACTTTGCCGAGCCGGGCCATGAGCAACTCGTGGCGGCCTTCAAATACATAAGGAAAACCCGTAGCCACCAGGCTGCGTTCCAGGCTTTCCGTGTTTGATACCGTTATGATCTCGCTGTTGTAAAAAGCGCCGCCGCCGCGCCGCGCCGAGAAACACTCACCTAAAAACGGGCAGTTGACCACGCCCAAAACTATGCGGCCATTGTGCCACAGCCCTATGGATGTAGCCACAAACGGCAGGCCGTGTGCAAAGTTGGTCGTGCCGTCCAAAGGATCTATAACCCAGCTTAACGGGGAAAGCTCTTTGTCAGCGGCGCTCTCTTCCGCCAGAAAGTCGGCTTCGGGCAAAAGGCGCTTCAGCTCGTCCTTGAGAAATTTTTCCACAGCCAAATCTGTTTCCGTGACCAGATCAATGCGGCCTTTAAACATAACCCGACCGGGGCGTTTTTTATCGTCCAGCATAATTTCGCCGGCAACCGACGCTGCTTTGCAGACTTCAGGCAAAAGCGCGGCTAAGTCATTTGTGTTCAAAGGCATATTTTATACTCCCGCGATCTGAAAAGAGTCAGTGAAGAAATATTTTAGACCTTGATGCATTTTTCATAGTAAGTTATTTTCAGTACAAATCATAAGGTGGGTTATCTTGTCGCTCTACGGCCGCCAAGTCAATATATTTACTTGACTTCCGGCCTGAATTATCGTCAGGATAGTAGGATATCTGCCTGTCTGCTGCAGGCGGCGGCTCACAGCCGGGGTTGCTCGAGCAAGTCGAACAACGCGTTGGGTTTGCCGCAAAAAAATATACCCGACAACCAACTCGGGTGGAGGACAATATATGCGTCTGGTAACCCGTTCAGATTTCGACGGCCTGGTCTGTGCGGTGCTGCTCAAAGAAAGGGGGCTGATTACCGAATACAAATTCGCCCACCCCAAAGACCTGCAAGACGGCCTGATCGAAGTTACGGACGATGATATTCTGGCCAACGTGCCTTATGTCAAAGGTTGTGGGATGTGGTTCGATCACCATACCAGCGAAACTGAGCGGGTCGGGCAATTGGAAGTGCCGGGCGACTCTCGTCCGCTGCCTAGTTGCGCGCGGGTAATTTGGGAGTATTACGCCGGACACAAAAATTTTTCCTCATCCCTGGATCCGCTCCTGGATGCGGTGGACAAAGTGGACAGCGGCCAACTGAGCCGCGACGACATTGAAAACCCGCAAGGCTGGGTGCTGCTCGGCTTTATTATGGATCCGCGCACGGGACTCGGCCGGTACCGTGACTATCGCATTTCCAACTATCAGCTTATGGAAGCCATGATCGAATTCTGCCGCCACAACCAGGCGGATGAAATTCTCGCCCACCCTGACGTTCAGCAGCGGGTTAAGCGCTATCATGAGCATGTGCCGCTGTTTAAAAAATGCTTCAGGACAATTCCAAAGTCTATGACAAGCTGGTGGTCACCGACCTGCGCAATGTGGATGAAATATACTGCGGCAACCGGTTCATGCTGTATACGCTCTACCCTGACTGCAACATCAGCATGCAGGTTATGTGGGGCATGCAAAAGCAGAATGTGGTGGCCACGCTTGGCTACAGCATTTTAAACCGCACTTGCAAAATCAACGTGGGCAGCCTCATGCTCAAGTACGGCGGCGGCGGACACCCCCAGGTGGGAACCTGCCAGATTCCTCTGGACCGCAGCGAGGCCGTTTTTGAAGAACTCATCGCCGAAGTTGTGGAAATGAATAAATAAGCCTCACTATAAAAACCGGCGGCTTGACTTTTAAGCCTCTAAACAAGTAGGCTATCAGCCCGGGTCATGCTTTAAGCAAGCATCCCCGGGCTGAATATATTTTATAACCCGGATCCATCCTCAAGTTATGTCCATTCGTCGCCCGCTGCCGGAAAAGCTACGACCGGCTACTCTTGACGCCTTTGTGGGGCAACCGCACCTGCGCGGCAAGCTGACCACCCTGCTCGGCAGCAAGCGCCTGCCCAGCTTGTTGCTGTTCGGCCCGCCCGGCTGCGGCAAGTCCACACTGGCTCTGCTTTTGGCCAATGCCCATTCCGAACATGTCTTGCGCATGAGCGCGCCGGAAGCCGGGTTGCAGCATTTACGCAAAGCTTTGGGCGGCGTGGAAATTCTCATTTTAGATGAACTGCATCGTTTTTCCAAAGCGCAGCAGGACTTCTTCCTGCCTATGGTTGAAAGCGGTGAAATAACCCTCATCGGCACAACTACGGAAAACCCCTCGTTCAGCATTACCCGGCAACTTCTTTCCCGTTTGCATGTGTTGCGTTTGCGCAATTTAGCCCCGGACGAACTGGCCAACCTTTTGCGTCGCGGCTTGGCTGATCTGGAAATTAATCTTGAGCCGCGCAGCCAGGAAATGCTTATTTCCCTAGCGCATGGCGATGCGCGCACCATGCTCAATCTTCTGGAGTATGTTTCCGCTCTGTCCGAGGAAGACCGCCTGCCGGAGCGCCTAAAAGCTTCGCTGCCGGAAATAGTCATGCGCCACGATAAAGACGGCGACAGCCATTATGAACTGGCTTCGGCGCTCATCAAATCCATTCGCGGCTCCGACCCGGACGCGGCGCTGTATTATTTGGCCTGCCTGCTTGAAGGCGGCGAAGATCCTCGCTTTGTTTGTCGCCGCTTGATTTTGTCGGCTTCTGAAGATATCGGCCTGGCCGACCCGGCCGCGTTGCCCATGGCCGTGGCTTGCCAGCAGGCCGTTGAATTTGTGGGCATGCCCGAAGGTTTCATTCCCCTGGCCGAAACAGTGGTCTATCTCGCGCTGGCCCGTAAAAGCAACTCCACTTACGCCGCTTATCATAATGCGGCCAAAGAAGTGCGCGATAACGGCCCGCAGCCGGTACCTTTGCATTTGCGCAACGCCGCCACGGCCATGCAGCGGCAATGGGGTTACGGACACGGCTATAAATATCCTCATGTTTTCCCAGACGGCTGGGTAAACCAGGATTACCTGCCCGACAACCTGCGCGGCGCGGAGTTCTATCATCCAAAAGAATATGGCGTGGAGCCTCGCCTGACCGCCTGGTGGCAGAAACATCGCCAGGCGCGGCCGCAAGGCGCGGCTAACTGGGAAATAAGAGAAAAAGACCGGACGCAGGGCGATGACGATGAATAACCTCTCGCAGCCCCGCTTCTCCCTGATCATGCCCAGCCGGGGAGACCGCCCCAAAGCCCTGGCCTTGGCTTTGGATCATATTGACGCGGCCGCCCGCAAAGCCGGCCTTTTGCCGCACGGCCTGGAAGTGCTGGTCGGGTTTGACGGTCTGCGCGGGGAACGTGTGCGCGATTTTCCGTACGTTGCCTATTATGATTTTCCCAAAGATAACGACTTCGGCAATGCTATTCGGCACGGCCTGCTCAAGGCAAGCAAAGGCGACCGAATCATTTTTCACGACGATGACAACACGCTCACCGAAGACGCCTTTCTAATCCATGAAACATACCCGGACGCGGAAATGGTCATTGCCCGCATCGATGTTTCGCGCGCCTTTGACAAGCCCTATTTGCCGGAAATTGTCCCCGGCCGCGAAATTGTGCGCCAGTGCAATATCGACCCTTTGTGTTTGTGCCTCACGCGCGATTTGGTGGTCAACCGGTGCGGCGGTTGGCAGGGCAAAAAATACGAAGCCGATTTTGTGAATATGGTGCGCTATTTCCGCCGCGCCAAATCCGTTGAGATTACGGAAAACGTGGTCGGCATTTATGACGCCGGTTGCGGCCTGGACCAGGACGGCCTCAATTTTCGCCAAATTAAAAAGGACTGAGTCTATGAGCTTTTTGCAGGTGCAACACTCTTCGCCGTTGACCTTTAACAAATACGACTCTCCCGAAACCAGGCCGGGGCTGTTTGCCCGCCTGTTCCCTTCTCTGCGCTTCTACGCGCATATGCTCAGGGTGGTTTGGGTATCGGGCAATTTAGCTAAAAAACATCAATACAGCGGAGACAGTTGGGTAACCAGCAGCCTGGGCATGTTGGACGCTCTGGAAATGGCCGGCGTGCGCGTGCATGTGGAAGGCGTGGAAAAATTCATCGGCCTTCAGTCTCCCTGCGTATTTATCGGCAATCACATGAGCACGCTGGAAACCTTCATCCTCCCCTGCCTCATTCAGCCGCACAAAGACGTCACTTTTGTAGTCAAGGAAAGTCTGGTTAATTATCCGCACTTCGGCTGGGTGCTGCGCGCCCGCGATCCGGTGGTGGTTAAACGCCAAAACCCGCGCGAAGATCTGGCTACAGTTTTAAAGGAAGGCGCGGAGCGTCTGCTGGCCGGTCGTTCCGTGATTATTTTCCCGCAAAGCACACGCAGTGGGACTCTGGATTTGAAGCTGTTCAACAGTATCGGCGTTAAGCTGGCCCGCAACGCCCAGGTGCCGGTTGTGCCCGTGGCCATTAAAAGCGACGCCTGGGGGTGCGGCCGCATTTTGAAAGACTTTGGCCCCATTGCCCCGCAAATTCCGGTTCATTTTAAATTCGGCGCGCCCATAACCTTTACGGACACAGGCAAAGAAGCCCACCAGGAGGTGGTCGAGTTTATTGCCTCCAGCCTGGAGGCCTGGTCAAACGCGCTGCCGGGCGGGGAGTCCGATAAGAGATTGAAACTGGAAAAATAAAGATGCCGCGGCGAGATTCATGTTCGCGCGGCTTATTCCGTGGTCCATTCCTGAAGCGCGGCAATGATTTTTTTGGCCTGCTCACGGTTGGAAATCACAAATTTGGACTGAACCTTGAACTCGCCGGCCACTTTGCGGTAGCGCCGGATCATGTACTTTTCCGGTTCATAATCCTGGGCCTCCTGATTCCACTGCTGGTAGCGAAACAAGATAGTGGTCCAGGCGCCGCGGCTGAGGATGACTTTATCCAGTTCTTTAATCAGCAGTTGATCGTTTTCTTCATAATTGACAGTGATTTCATCAATGGTCGCGGACATAGGGCATCCTTTGCGTTAAACGTCGGGCGAATTATATGGATTTAGCTTCAGGTATTAATTTTGGCTATGCGGCCGCGCAAAGCGTCGTTTAAAAAGTCGGGTGAAGTATCCGGCAAAGAGGTTTCTCCCGGTATTTCTCCGCGGCTGTTAAGCAAATACCCTTTAAGGTGGCCGATGATCTGGGGCGATGGAGTTGACGCGTCATAGCTTGTTTCAGCGGAATTAAACGCCCGCGCGGAATCACGGCTGAGCATGGCCAATCCCAGCAGCTTGTCGCTTAGGGACAGGTTTGCGCCGCTACGCAAGCGGGAATAAAGATAATCCCGCAACACTCGCGCCCCGACGACCGGTCGGCTGATATCAGGCGTAAACTCGCTGCCCATGATCCGTTTCTCTCCTACCATTTTTATCTAACCCGTGCGGCAGATTATGGCAAGGGGCTCGGACGGCGGAAATCGCGAAAACTGTTTTGGCGGCCGATGATTGACTGAGCGAAAAATATATATCAAAATAACGTTGAAATCGTCGCTTTATAGAGCTGTTTGCGCACAGAGGATGCACACCTATGGATGATGAAGATCTGATTAATATTCGTTGCCCTTACTGCCGACGGGTATTCATTTATACCAAGAGCAAAGTCCCGGGCGATAAACAATTTTTCAACGCCAAATGCCCTTATTGCGAAGAGGGCATTGTTCTTTCTTCAGAAGCGTTGCTGAAAGCGGCTACAATCAAAATAAAAAAATAACCCGGCTTCAGGCGTTAAGGCCAAACGCCGCGCGGCGCCCCGCCTCTTCCAAACGGCCGCACAATTCCCACATTTCTGGACCGTGCTTAAAACCCGCTAAATGCGCCAAGCCATGCGCCAGCAAGCGTATGCAATGCCCGGCCGGCTCTTGGCCGTAAAGCAAAGCTTCCCGCCGCAAAACCGGGACCGAAAGCACAAGGCTTCCCATGACGCCCGAGGCGGCGCTTTGCGCCGTCAGCGGAAAAGAAAGAACATTGGTCGGCCCCGGGCAGCCAAGGTGGGCGCGGTTGCACTCTTCACTGCCGGCATCATCGGTAATGACTATTTCCGGCATGCCGGTTTTCATTCCAAGCGCGGCGCACATGGCGGCGACAACGGCAAGCAACTCTTGTCGATTTAGAGGAAGGTAGGCCCAAAGGTGTGGCGCGCTTGCCTCCCAATTCATATTTTACCGCCGCGTTGCATGGGTTGTGGATATGCGGGCGGGCCTGGCTCGCCGCTGTCAACTGAAACTGCCGGTTTTTGAGGTTTGCTGCCGTTGCCGCCGGCCTGGACAGCGGCAGGCCGCTGAAGTTCAGAGCTGTAAAGCGGTTCCGCGCTTCCACTTCCGGACACGGACTCGTTGCCGGGGCTTTTTTTCTTGTCATCTTTGGTCATAACGTCAGGGTATTCAATGCGGTGGTGGAATACACCGGTAATGATGCGCATGAATGTTTCCGAAAGCTTGCGCAGATCTTTAAAGGTCAGCGCCGATTCATCAAGCTGCCCTTCCGCGAAAATACTGCGCATGATCTTGTCGATATGGCTCTGGATGCGGCCGGGCAGAGGATCGGTGAGCACGCGGCTGGAGGCCTCCACCGCGTCGGCCAGCATAATGATGGCCGCTTCTTTGGTTTGCGGACGAGGACCGGGATAGCGATAATCTTCTTCTTTGGGGTTTTCCCCCAGCTCTTTGGCCTTTTCGTAAAAATAGCGAATTACGTTGGTGCCGTGGTGCTGGCGGATGATATCCATGATTTCATCGCCCAGCTTATGCTGCTGGGCCAGTTCCACGCCTTTTTTGGCATGGGAGATGAGGATCAGGGCGGACATGGACGGCGAAAGCCGGTCGTGCCTGTTCTCTCGGCCCATCAGGTTTTCAATGAAATATTCGGGTTTCGCCAGCTTGCCGATATCGTGGTACAGCGCCCCCACCTTGCACAAAAGCGCGTTGGCGCCCACGGCTTTGGCGCCGGCTTCGGCCATGTTGGCCATAATCAGCGAGTGATGGTAAGTGCCGGGCGCGGCCATCATCAATTCCTGCAGCAGAGGCTGCTCCAGATTCATCAGTTCCATGAGCTTGAATCGGGTGGTGTAATTAAAGATGATCTCCAACACCGGGGAAAGCACAAAAACCACCACTAACGCGCCCACGCTGTGCAGCACCACCGCAGCTATACCGGCCGGATAATCAAGCTGCCCTGCCGAGTCAAACGCCGCGCACCCAAACCAGATAAACAGGAGCACGATGCTTAAGGGAATGATGGAAAAAAACATTTCATTGCGGGTTTGCGCCCTGGACACCAGCCAGGTATTGGCCATGCAGCTCAAAAAGTAGAACAAAAACAGCGCCAGACCCGCGCCGGCCATAACTGTGCAGATAAAAGCGAGCAACAAGCCGGTCACACAATACCGCCGCGCGGAAAAAACCATAGATGCCAGCCCTGCGGCGCCGGCTACAGGAAAAGCGTACGGCAGAGTTATACTGCTGAAGAACGCGGCTTCGCTCAGGCTTTCGCCGTGCAAGGCCAAAAATTTGCTTAAAAGGGCAAAGATTATCAGTACAAAGGATATAAGCAAAAGGTCGCGCCGGGTGACCAGACTGCCCCGACGCCCGCTTGGCGAAATGAACAGCCCCAGACTGAGAATAAAAGACACGCCCAGCACCCCCAAAAACGGGGTGACCATGAAGCTGGTGTCCAGGCTCTTCCATAGGGCGTTAACCCGCAATTGCTTTTCCCGGCTGATGCGCTCGCCCTTGCGCACCAGCACGTCGCCCTTGCGGATTTCATACTCCACGGGTCTGACGTTGCTTATGGCGGTTTCGATATTGGCGGCGGTCAATTCCTGATTATAAATAAGCGACGGCGGAATCATCGGCTCCAGAAGGATGCCCACGGCCTGGCGAATTTGGGAGGAAGCCCGCAACTCATTCTTAAGGTATTGGTTTAAGTCCACATCCAAGGATCTGAGATCATAAATATTGCTGGTATCCAAATAAAAATCGCGGGATTGCGTCACCGGGTCAACTAAGATGATGCCGCCTCGGAAGTTAAGAAATTCACGGGAATCTTTAACCACGCCAAGGCGCAGGCGCGATTCCAGAAAAG
>CBDTYX010000075.1:0-8408 GCA_965364745.1 uncultured Desulfovibrionaceae bacterium
GCTCCAGCCGCCCTCGCGCAAAAGATTCAGAAATTCTTTATACACCGGCCGGCAGGGTTCGGCCAGCCAAAGCACGCCGCCGGGCGTGAGGCAGCGGTTCAAAAACGCGGCCACCGGGCGCACAAAGCGGCGCTCGTACATGATATCCCCGGCCCAGGCGCGGGTGATGCCGCCCGCCTTAAAGGCCGGGGCGCGCCAGTCGGCCGCCGCGCCCGCCACAGCGCTTACGCCGTTACGCCGGGCGTTCTCCAGGGTGGCCCGCACTGCCGCGATCTCGTAGTCAAAGGCCAGCACTTTGCCCCCCAGCCAGGCCCCTACAAGGGCCGTAAGCCCCAGGCCGCAGCCCACATCCAGGCAAATTCGCCCCGCGAATTCGTTTTTCACCTCGGCCAGCCAGGCCCCCAGCACCAGGCTGGACGGCCAGAGCTCCGCCCAATAGGGCAGGCGCTCGTCCTCGCCGAAAGCTTCCGGGGTCATGGCCTGCCAGAGTTCTTCCAGGCTGGCCGGGCGCGCCAGCTTCCATTTGCGCCCCAAAAGGGGCAGGCAAATTTCCGTGCCTTGGGTCTCCGGAGCCGGGGCTTTCGCAACGGCCGGCGCGGCCTTTGCAGCTCCCGGCGCGGTTATCGACGCTCCCGCGCCGCTATGCTGTTGACCGTTCACAGCTAAACCCTTATCCTGCCCCGGCAACAAGCGCAAGACCGGGCAGGCGCAGGACCGGGAAAGGGGAACCCCAATGGCCCGCTCGTCCTGAGCCTCCAGCGGCGAAGCAGGCCTTGGGCGAGTCCGTCAGCTAGCGAGCCCTAGGGATGAGGTCCGCAGAGCGACAGAAGCGCAGTGAAGCGAAGGTGCGCTATATTTATAAAGCCCCCCTTGAGGCTCCCCCCTCCCCGCCTGAACCCTGGTGGGGGCGGGATTGCGAGGAGCGGACCTGACAATACGGCTAGACCCCGCAGCGCTGTGGGCAAAAACCCCATATACCGGCCTGATTGCCGGGGTATAAAAAATTAAGCCGGAAGCTTGTTCGGCTGTTTATTTATACCCAAACTACTCAACCACACTTACGCTGTTAATCAATAAACCGCTGTCGGCCAACAAACCAAACACCGAGTCCTCCCCATGCCTTACGCCCACGTCACCGCCCTGCACCGCCTGGTGCTCATCGCCCTGTTTGCCGCCCTGCTGGCCGTGGGCGGCTGGATCAGCATTCCCATCGGCCCGGTGCCCATTACCCTGCAAACCATGTTTCTAACCCTGGCCGGACTCACTTTGGGCCCGCGCGACGGGGCCCTGGCCGCCCTCTTGTTTATGGCCGCCGGATTCTTGGGCCTGCCGGTCTTTTCCGGGGGCAAGGGGGGCCTGGCCGTGTTTCTGGGCCCCACGGGCGGCTTTATGCTGGCGTTTCCGGTCACGGCCTTTATTTGCGGCCTGGCCGGGGGCGGCCGTTCCGCGCCCCTGCCCCGGGCCGTTGCCCTGTGCTGCCTGGGCGGGGCGGTGATGTACGCGGCCGGCACCTTGCGCCTGGCCTGGCTTATGAATATTTCCCTCTACCAGGCCGCCTGGATCGGGGTCATTCCCTTTTTGCCCGGCGGCGCGCTAAAGCTCTGGGCCGCCCTCGCCGCCCACCGCTACCTGGTGCGGCATGGCCTGCTTCCGGGCTGAAAAAGCCGGCCGCGGCCGCATGCAAAAAGATTTCTTGTGGCCGCGCCCAAGGTGATATAAGTCATAAATCATGAGCCGCATTCAAGAGGATACTTACCTTGGCGGAAGCCCGCGCGAACGCGAACCCGACAACGCTCCCGTCGGGAGCCAAACCAAAACCTACGACGTCATCGCTCTGTTCTCCGGCGGGCTGGACTCCATCCTGGCAGTGAAGGTGCTGGCAGCCCAGGGTTTGAAAGTCAAGGCCCTGCATTTTTTCACGCCTTTTTTCGGCAAGCCCCAGGCCAGAAAATACTGGGGAAAGCTGTACAACCTTGATTTGACCGCCATTGACGTGGGCGACGAGTTTGTGGAGATGATGAAGACCGGGCCGGGTTCTGGCTTCGGCAAAGTGCTCAATCCCTGCGTGGACTGCAAAATTCTGATCCTGCGCCGGGCGAGGGCCTTGCTTGCCCGCTACGGGGCCACTTTTCTGGCCACGGGCGAGGTTATGGGCCAACGCCCCATGTCGCAGCGCCGCGACACCTTAAACCGCATCAGCCGCGAGGCCGACGTGCGCGACTGCCTCTTGCGGCCGCTCTCGGCCAAGCTTTTGCCGCCCACGCCTATGGAAGAGGACGGCCGGGTCAACCGCGAACTTTTGTGCGGCATCTGGGGCCGGGGCCGCAAAGCCCAGTTCAAGTTGGCCAAAAGCTTCGGCATTACGGAAATCCCCACTCCGGCCGGGGGCTGCCGCCTGGCGGAAATGGAAAACGCCCGCCGCTATTGGCCGGTTTTTAAATACCTGCCCTCCTGCACGGCCGCGGACTTTTATCTGGCCAACTTCGGCCGCCAGTTTTGGGCGGGCCGCCATTGGCTCAGCGTGGGACGCAACGCGGCCGACAACGAAGCCCTGGAAAAACTGGTTCAGCCCGGCGATTTTGTGTTCAAAACCCTGGACTTCCCCGGCCCGTTGAGCCTGGGCCGCCCCGTGCCCGGCGCGGACTGGGACGAGGCCGTGCAGGTCTCGGCCGCGGCCCTCGCCGCCTCATTCAGCCCCAAAGCCCGGCAAAACAGCGAACCGGTGCGCGTACGCATCACCCAAGGGCAGGAGGCCCGCGAAGTGACCCTTGATTCCCCGCAAGAAGCGGCCAAGGACGCGGCCGCCCTTTGGCGCGCCCTGACCTGGAATGAAGTTAAGCCGGAAATCCACGCCCTGCGCCAAAAACCGGCCCAGGGAATCCATAAAGACGCGCCCGGCGAGCAGACCCCGCCAAAAGAAGCCTACAGCCAAAATACAGACGCACGGGCAACGGAGGCGCGGCCGCCCATCGGCCAAAACTCGGAAATCCCAATCGCTGCCGAGTCGCCCTCCCCCGCAGGCTCCGGCAGGCAAGGGCAGGCATAATATTTGCATAGTTTTTGTTTCGCCGGAGGCGTAAAAAGGCGATTCTCCGCCTGAACCGGAACAACAAAAGTAAGGTAAAAAGACAGCTATGCCGCCGTTTAAATCTCTCCTGCAAGAGCAGGCCGTCATCGCCCAAGGGCAGGAACGCCGCCAGGCTGAAGGCCTGGTGGTCTGGCTGACCTGGCGCGGCGAACTCAACCCCTCTGTGGCGCAAACCATTCAGGAATACGGCGGGCTGTGTCTTGCCCAGGAAGACCAGCAGAGCCTGTGGTTCTTTTTTCAAATAGACGGCTTTTTGTCTCTGGCCCGCCTGCAGCTTTGGGGCAGGCTCCAGGCCATGCCGCTCACCGTGGTGGTCATGAAGGGCCTGCTGGTCTTCGGCGAGAGCCAGTCCCGGCAGTTGCGCCTCCCGGCCGATCTTTTAACGCAAAGCCAGGACGTGCCCCTGGGCTTCAATGTCTGGCTGCACGCCGACGTGCTGCCCATGGCCAAAGGCCTGCCGGGCTTAAGCTTTGACGAGGACGCCCAGCCCGAAGGCCTGGCTAAGGCCAAGTGGCACAGACTCACCGCCGACTCGCGCCTGCCCTATCAGAGCAGCATGGGCTGGTACTGCATTTTCAAGCCCCTGGGCAACCCTTTGGAAAAAGGCTTTCAACTGGGCTGGCGGGAATTTTTCAACGAGCTGGAAAACATCTTAATCCGCCAGAAGTTTAAATATACCCTGCACAACAACTTTCTGCTCTTTCCCCTGGACAACCTGCGCCTCTTGCGCGCCTGGTGCACCGACTTTTTCAACCTGGTGGACCGCCTGAAAGAAAATGAGGAAGAACGCGCCAAATACTGGCCCTGCGTCATGGTCATTGTGGACAAGCGCGGCCTGAACTTCAACAACGAATTGCCCGAAAAAATTCCCCTGGACTGGGACCAGCTCATGCCCGACTTTCCGGTCATGAGCATGCGCAACGGCTATTTGTTGAGCAATGAATTTATGGTGCATGAAGTGCGCTTCGCCGCCGGGGCAGGCACCATGGACGACTGGTGCAGCGTCAGCCCCGTGCCCGAAGACGGCGACGCCATGGGCTCAGTGCCGGTGGACATATCCGTGAGCCTGGTCAGCGGCAAACACGCCCAGTGCTTTTACTGCGGCCTGCGCTCGCACCGGCCCGCCCAATGTCCGTCCCGGCAGCTGCGCGAGTGGAGTCCGGATTCATGGAAAAAACTGGCAGGCATGGATTTTGCCGCCATGAACGCCGGCTTCAAAGAAATTGACGCGCAAATGGCTGAATCCGGAGATGAGGGCCTGCTCGGCCTGCTCCAGGCCGAGGATGGAGTGGGGCACGACCTCGCCCGCGCCGTATTTGAAATCAACTCACCCGTACAGCACAACTCCATGCGCCGGGTCTGGCTCAGCTCCAGTAAAGACGCGGGCCTGGGCTTCGGCCGACCCAACATGCCCGACGACAACCCCATCTGGCGGATTCTGGACAATATGCCCACAGGCGAGCTCATCCCGCTGGAAAAAGAGGTTTTATCCGTGGGGCAGCGCTTCTTGCGCGACTATCGCTTTAAAGTCCTCAACGGCTTTCTGGCCCTGGATCGCGAAGATCCCATCCGGGCGGAAGGCTTGTGGAAAGAAGCCGAACTTTTGTGCCACACGCCGCTGCAAATGTCGCATCTGCAATTTTTGCAGGCCCGCCTTACGGAAATCAGCGGCAAATATGAAAACGCCGGGCTCATGTACCAGGCCATTCTCTCGCTCACTCCGGACTGGATCGAACCTGTATACCGCCACATTGTCTGTCTGATCAAAATGGGCTTCGCCGACCAGGCTCTGCCCCGCCTGTTCTCGCTTATCGACCGCGATCCCAATATCTTCAACCGCATCCTCATTGACCCGGAAGTGGAGCGCGGACGCGTGCAAATTTTAACCGGCCTGTACAGCCTGTGGCTGGACACCAAAGAGCAGGCCGCCAATGAAATTCAAAGCCTGGGGCATTTGCGCATGGAGCTCGGCACCTGGTTCAGCCCCGAAAACAAATTCGCGGTCAAAGCCTCGGAGCGCATCGACACCCTCTTGTCCGTGTCCGGCGTGCCCAACTTCGTGCCCTACCAGCGGCTGATCAAATCGCGCATGGTTTTGGAAAAGGCCATGCAGGACGAGATCACCCTGGAAGCCCGCGATTTGCGCAATAAGTTCAAGTCATTCGCCCAGCGCCTCAACCGGGTTACCGAGGAAGCGGCCTGGTTTCCCTTCCCGCGCCTGCTGGTCGAATTCAACCGCAGCCACAGCAAGATATCGCACAGCCTCAACTGGGCTCTCGCCGCCAACCTTCAGGTGCCCGACAACTTCAGCAAAGCCCAAAAAACCGCCGACCAGCTGGGCGAAACTCTGGCCAAGCTGGAGAGCAAAATCAAGTTCCTGAAAATCATCCGCGACTCCACCCTGTTCGCCTTCATCACCGGCAAGGCCTTTTTGTGGATGGAGATCATCGCCCTGATTCTGATCTTCGCGGGCCTGCCCCTGTTCCTGTATTACGGCGAAAAAGCCGACTGGCCTTTTGTCAGGCAGCTCATGTACCAGGACAAATGGGAAATGCAAAAAGTCCTGGTCATCTTCACCTCGTTCATCGCCCTGGCCGTGGCCGCGTTGCGCACGGCGGCCGTGTTTGAAAAACGGCGCGACAAACTGCTGCAAAAAGGCAAAGACGCGGCCCTCAAAGATTTCGAGTCCATCCGCAAAAGCCTGGACAATAAATCCGACGAGTCGGAAAGTCCGGCCGCTTCCAAAAAGGCCGCCAAAGCCGCCGCCAAAGAAAAGAAACGCGCCAAGAAGAAATGACGCCCCTCGGAGAGGGGAACCCTTATTGGGGAAAACAATAAACGAAAGGTTTTCGAATCCCCGCCGTTGCGGAATTATTTTTACGCTGCCCGCCGCTAACCGTGCCCCCCCGACCGCCTGCATCTTTTCCTCCAAAAGATGCCTGAACTCCCGGTAGGTCTCCGCGCTGCCGAAAGCGTCCAGGGGCAAAATGACGGCCGTCATGCTGCCTATGTAGATGTACAGGCAGCCTTTGTTCTCGATCAGTTTTCCGACATTGGCGTATAACGCTTCCGTAACGCCGCCCGCGCCCGCCATGCGCAGGCGGTCATCCAGTAGTTCCAGGGTGAAATCCCCCAAAAATTCCTTGCCGTTGCCCTCAGCGAGGTAGGATTTAAGCCGCTTCTCCAGAATTCTGCGGTAGTAGGCTGGATACAGCACATACCACAGCGCGGAAACGGCAAGACAACCGGCAAGATAAGCGAGTGGGAAGGCGTGGATGCCGAACTTGCAGACTATGAAGACAGTGAAACTTGCTCCGATAAACAACAAGACGAGCGGCACGATGAGGCGGGCGCGCCCGGCCGCTTTGCGCAGGGAATCCGAATGCTCGATATGGTCGATGTTGAAATCCAGATAGGCTTGTTCCGTTACCGTAAAGTGCAGCTTCATGGTTTTGCTCTCAATTACTGGTTGAACCGCCGAATATACAACATCGGCGTTCCCGAAGCATCGTCCAGATATATCTCAAATTTCCGTCCGGCCGTGCTGTACCGGTGCGGGGTCCGGTAGGCCTCGGCGTCAATGTCGCCCATGAGCAGGGGAAGGGAGCTCCCGGCCTCAACCTGCGCAAGAAAAGAAGCATCGGCAAAAGGCCGGCAAACAACTTCATGAAGCACCATCCCTTTCTTGAATGACTATTATTCCTTCTCAGACGCCGCACGGCCGCCCCCCTATTCCCGGTTGGAAAAAAACAGCCCGGCACCGTACCGCCGGTGTGCCGCACCTGTCCGGCCAGGACCTGTTCACACTATGGCCCTAAGGGAACAAGCAGCTTCAGGGAATCGAATATGGCCTGTTCGTCCGCGTCCGTGCTGGCGAGGCTGTGCATGATGCGGGCGATATCCTGCTGAAGCGGCAGGCCGTTGCCGGTTTGCATGATAAGAACTATGCGCTTGCCGTGCGCCATGACCAGGCAGCGGAGAACGCCGGAGTGGACGGTGAAATAGTAAATGTCGGGATGCATCGGCAAGGGCGACGGCGTGGTGCCGTCAATTCTTTTTGCCATCATCCGCGCTCCCTGTTCGGAATTCATGCCGCTGGAAGGCCCTGACAAAATCACCATCCCCCATTCATTTCCGGGCGCATACAAGCGGAGTTGGTCCAAGTCGTCTTTCTTGAAGGACGGCGTCCAGCCGCCGGGCACGTCCACCGTGATCGAGCCGCCGGTGAACGGTTCCGCCCGGGCCGGCAGACAAAAAGCCGTAAACGCCATAAAAATACAGAGAAATACCGCTGCTTTTTTCATGAGTCATGCGCCTTCCTTTTGTTTTTCCTGGTCAACGCCGCGGCGGACCTTGCGGAACGCCGGCCTTAGCCAACGCTTCACAAAGCTCTTGGTACATTTTGCAAGAGCAGCGCATGACCCAATAGCAAAATAACGCCACGGCCGCGCAAACGCCGAAGATCGCGAGCCCGCCTGCCGCGGACATACTGCCGGCGCCCTGAATGATGTTCGCCAGCGGCCGGAAACCCAAGGCCAGAAAAATGGAGATGCAGCTCCAGCAGACGGCCCGGAGCCGGAAAATATTTCCCGGCCGTCCCTTTTCCCGGCGGCGGCCGCCGTAGCGGTAATCGTAATCCCGGCCCAGGCGGCGCCTGCCGTAGACGTCAAGCACGTAGACTTTTTTCAAAGGAATCATATGGCCCCCCGCGCCTTCACTTTTCGTCGCCCGGCCTGAAGATGTATTTCACAAATATGATATCGGCGCGATTGGGGTAGGGAAGGGACGGATCCCTCAGCTCAGGCGTGCGGTCCGGGTCCGGGTCCTGGTAGCGGCGGCGGCTGTACCGCTCTTCCTCCCCGCTGAACATGCTCTTCGCAAGATCAAACCGCAGAGCTTCCTGCCACATTCCCGGAAATTTAACGGTCACCCTTGGCCTTTTTTCCAAACCACGCAGGACGACGATGGCCTCGTCCTCCACCCGCACGATTTTAAAGGGTGTGAGGTAGCCGTTCTCCGTATCTTCCCGGGCTGTGACGTAGCCGATGATCACGTCACCCGCCTGAGGCTCGGTCCGGTAGGCGAGCTGCTGCGCCTGCATTTCGCGCGAGACGGCTGCGTCCCAAGCGGCCCACAGGAAAAAGCCGATAATCCCGCACAGTATCGCCGGAAGCCAAATACCGTACACCCACCAGCCTCCCGCGCGGGCCAGGAGTTCGTCGGCTTCGGCCTTCATCCGCTCGCTCCACAGGGCCACGGGAATAGGCTGATCGCTGGCCGGGCTATAGGCTTCCACAACGGCCCGGCGCGCCAGCACGGG
>CBDTYX010000076.1:0-8362 GCA_965364745.1 uncultured Desulfovibrionaceae bacterium
GCGGACTGTTGGGCGGTCGGCACGCGCCGGAGTTGCTGCCGCCGGCGGCCGCGACGAGCGGGGGCGCGGCCGGCGGGGCGCGGGAGGCGAAGAATCTTCCCGGTCCGGGCCGGATGAACCCGCCTGGGCGAGGGGAATGGCCAAAACAGCCGCGAGCGCCGCGGCCGGGGGGGAATTGAGGACCGCCGCAGCGGACAGGCCGGCGGAGGCTTCGGCGAGTGCTGCGGGCAGGGATGCGCGTGAGGCCGTTAAAGACACGCCCGAGGTTGTTAAAGATGCGCGCGCGGCAGCCAAAGACGCGCCCGCCGAGGCGCGGCGCAAGGATACGGGCCTGTCCCGCTTTTTGGCGGCGGCTTCGGGCGATGACGACGACGAGTGAGCGGCCGGGAGAAAGGCGCGCGCGTTAAGGCGCGGGTTTGCGGCGGCTGCCTGTAGCGGCCGTGTCTATTCCGCAGGTGGTTTTTCGCGTTTGTTTTTTGAATCAGCCTGTTTGCGGCGGTCGGGATGAGCTTGCGGCCGCGCGGGCATGACCTTGCCTTGCCCCGGAGCTTGAACTTGATTTTTCCGCCGGGCGGCGCGAACAGCCGCCCGGCGGAAAGAGCCTTTGTTGATTTTTCGCGCCGGACCTTGAAAATTGAGCCTTTACCGGCCGCGCGCAAAAAAATTAAAAAAGCGTCATTTTGTGCTTGACTGCAACGTGACGAAACAGTATCTAGTCTCTCGCGCCAGGCGATTGCCGGGGCGTTCGCATTCCCCAGTAGCTCAATCGGCAGAGTGGGTGACTGTTAATCACTAGGTTCGCGGTTCAAGTCCGTGCTGGGGAGCCAGAAAAGCTGAGAGGGCTGTGAGAAATCACAGCCCTCTTTTTGCGTTCGGTCCAATGCGCAGAGTTAAATCCGTGCAGCAGCATTTTTTGAAAATTCTATCGCCCTTACGTGGCCGAAGCCGCGCAAACGGCCGCGATGGAAGCGCGCAGCGTGGCGTTGAACTCGGCGTCGCTTTGCTGGGCGAAGAGGCCTTCGACCAGGGCGCGGGAGAAGCTGGCGATGAGGCCGCGGTTGCGGGCGAGGCGCGCGTTGGCTTCGGCCTGAGTGTAGCCGCCGGACAGGGCCACCACGCGCACCACGCGCGGGTCGGCCATGAGGTCGCGGTAGAGGTCGTCTTCCACGGGAATGGACAGCTTGAACATGATTTGCGCCTCGGCAGGCAGGGCCGCGAGGTGCTTTTGCAGCGCCTTTTTGAGCAGCTTTTCAGATTCCTGCCGGTCCGGACTGCGGATGTCGGTTTCCGGCTCAAGGATGGGCACAAACCCGGCGGCCGCGATGACTTTGCCGACCTCGAACTGCTGGGAGACTATGGCCTCAATGCCGGACGGGTTGGCCTCCTTGATGACCGAGCGCATTTTGGTGCCGAAGATGTTGCGCTTCGCCGCCCGCTCCAGCAGAGATTCCAGGTCGGGCATGGGCTTCATCAACTGCACGCCGTCGCGCAAGGGCTCAAGGCCCTTGTCCACCTTGAGAATGGGCACTATATTCTTTTGGTTCCAGAGGTAATCGGCCGTCAGTTCGCCCTCGACCATACGGTCCATGGTGTTTTCAAACAGGATGGCCCCGAGAATGGAGGCTCCGGAAAAAGCCGGGCTGGTCATGATCCGGGCGCGCATGGCGTGCACCAGGTCGAACATGGCCGCCTCGCCGGCATAGGCCGATTCGGGAATGCCGTATTGGGCCAGGGCCTTGGGGGTGCTGCCCCCGCTTTGATCCAGGGCGGCGATAAAGCCCATGCCGTCGCGCAAGCGTTGCAATTGGTCATTTTTCATCGGGGCGCCTTCCTTGGTTAGATTATTGTTGCGGTGATCATTCCCCTTAAGGCGGGGCAAGCCCAAAAAAACATTTCAGCCGCCGCCCGCCGGGCGGGCTTAAAAGGAGGCCGCCATGCAACTGGTTGTCGTGCGCCACGGAGAGAGCGAGTGGAATAAACTGAACCTGTTCACCGGCTGGCGCGACGTGGGCCTTTCCGAGCAAGGCAGGGTCGAAGCCTCGTCTTGCGGCGAGCTGCTGCGGGCTGAAAATTTCGACTTTAATATATGTTATACCTCATATCTCAAACGGGCAATAGAGACCCTGCATATAATTTTGGAAAAGACGGATCGGGAGTGGCTACCCGTGCTCAAGTCGTGGCGGCTCAACGAGCGCCACTACGGAGCCCTGCAAGGGCTGAACAAGGCCGAGACCGCAGCCAAATACGGCGAGGCTCAGGTGGCGATCTGGCGGCGCTCTTACGATGTGCCGCCCCCGCCCCTGGAGGAAGACAGCCCGGATAACCCGCGCCGCCTGCCTGCCTACCGGGAGGTGGACCCGAGCCTTTTGCCCCTGGGCGAAAGCCTGGCCGATACCTTCAAGCGCGTCGTGCCCTATTACGAGGATGTGATTAAAAAAGACATCATGGCCGGAAAACGCGTGCTCATCGCCGCCCACGGCAATTCCCTGCGCGCCCTGATGAAGCATCTCGAGCATATCGACGACGCGGCCATCTCCGGCGTGGAGCTGCCCACGGGCGTGCCTCTGGTTTATGATTTCGACGCCGAACTCAAGATCGTTTCCCGGCGCTTCCTGGGCGATGCCGCGACCATCAAGGCCAAGACCAAAGCCGCGGCCGACCGGGGCAAGGCACGGCGTTAGCGGGATGGGGCGGTGCAGGGGGCGGACGCCGGGAGGGCGGCGCTTCGTGGATGAGATTAAGAACAGGAAGAGGCCGCCGGCCGGCAAAAAAGTAAAAACAGCCGCAATTCCTTTGTTATAAAGGGGTTGCGGCTGTCTTTACGGTCTTTGCCCAGGGCTGAGCCAGGTTGCGGGCGCCAGGGCAGAGGGGCGTGGAGCCGCCACGCAAGCGGTGTTTTGTCGCCCTGCCTCCGTAGAGGCGGCAAATCTCTAACTACTGGAGCAGCTTATCAGCCAATTAGGGTTCGGGAGGGGGGGAGGTCTGGAGGGGGGAACCCCAAGGGGATTATCCCCTTGGGGTTCCCCCCTCCGGGGGCCGAGGCCGGGCGCGAAAAAGCCCCCGCGGGCTTGCGCTTGCGGGGGCTTTAGGCATAAGGCGCCGGGAAGGGCGACTTAAGTGGGGGTAAGGAGTAACGAGGACGAGCGCCAAGGCCGGGCGCTTAAAAATATCTGCCCTTGGTTTCGTAATTATGGCGTCTTTCCTTGGCCAGATCCAGCATGGTTTTGTCCTCAACTTCCGGGTCGCTTTTCACCATTTTCGCCCACAGGCGGGCCTTATCCGGCAAGACCACCATGCTTTCCTCCCGGCTGACCGCCTCCAGAATGATTTTCACCGCTTCCTCCACCGGGATGGCGTCCTCGGGCAGGGCGCCGGCTTCGGCAAAAATGGCGGTGGCCACATTGCCCGGATACACGGTGGTGACCCGGATGTTTTCATGGGCCAATTCAAAGCGCAGGCACTCGCCCGCGGCGGAAATCGCGGCTTTGCTGCTGCCGTAAACCGCCTGGTAGGGAATATTTAGCAGGCCGGCCACGGAGGAAATGTTGACGATGTGGCCGCCCCCCTGCCTGCGCATGACGGGCACGGCCCAATACAGTCCGTGGATGACGCCCCAGAAATTGATGTCCATGACCTTATGCCAGAATTCCAGGGTGATTTCCGCCCAGGGGAGGGTGGCGCCGATGCCGGCGTTGTTGAACAGCAGATCCAATCGCCCGTTGTGGCTTACCGCTTGCTCGATGAGGGCGCGCACCGCTTCCGCGTCGGTCACGTCGGTGGGCACGGTGTGGATGTTTTTGCCGGAGATCTTGCCGCGCGCGGCGGCCAGGGTTTCGGCGTTGATGTCGGCCATGAACACGATAGCCCCGGCGGCCGCGAGGTCTTTAGACATTTGCAGACCCAGACCGGAAGCCGCGCCGGTAACCACACAGACTTTGCCCTTAAAATAGTCGCGCATAAAAATTCTCCTTAGCGTCGGCATAAGCAACGGAGCAGTTAGAGCATTCTCGCGCTTAGATTGCCGCTTGATTGTTTAACCCGGACGGCAAAGCCGCCTGAGGGGACGCTATTCCAGTACGCGGGCCCGGGAGGGGATCAGGTACACGGCGCCTTGCGTCATTATGGCCGGCAGCATTTCACGCATGGGCAACTCGGCCAGGGCGCTGATGATGTGCGCCTGGCTCGGGCATTGCTCATAACGCAGCCCGGTCCATTGCACGGTCCCTTTACCCGCGAGGACGCTGCGCGCTTCAGCGCGTTGCGGGAAGAGGACCGGCTGGCTGATGTCCGCGCCGGCCGCGCCGACTTTGGGAATATACCGCCAGTTCAGGGCGTTTATCCGCGCATCGGCAAAGAGCGCGGCCAGGGCGGCGTCAGCGGGGACGGGCGCGGCCATGGCCAACTGCAAGAAGGTGTTGCCCGAGGAGCTGGCGGTGGTGAAGCGCGTATCGCCCATAATGTGTAAATCTTCGATGTCCGCGAAAATTTTGGGCACCCCGGTTTCTTCCCGGCCGTTTAAGATGGGGGCGGTGCGGTTTTCCCAAACCACCAGGGAAAAGTTGCCTTCGACCTGGTCGCGCCGACCGTTAAAGCGGACCGGAACAGCCACGTCGATCAAATTGTAGGCGCCGCCGGCCAGCCAGTCGATCTCGCGGCACTGGCTGAAACTTACCGAAAGTTCGGGCCGCAAAAGCTCGAAACCTTCCGGCAGATATTCCGCCAGGCGGTCGCCGTCGGTTATATAGGCGAAGGCTATGGTCGTCACGTCGTGGTAGCAGGTTTCCACCGGCTGGTAAGGGTAGCCGCCGAAAAAAACCGGCATCCGGTAACACAGGTTGTCTTCAAATTTGAACATGGGATTCTCCTGGTTTAGGGGGGAGCGGGCTTCACCCTTCAGGCGGCGGCGGCCGAGATCTGCCGCAAAATTACCCAGCGGGCCACGGCATAGGCTAGGAGCGGCGTATACACGGCTTTAAGCAAGGCAAAGGCCGGGAAGGAAAATGAAGTGACGCCGAGCACCGAGAAAAGGCCCGTCAGGCATGGGGTGACCACCACGGCGACCGTGAGGCCGAGCAGGATGCCGAGTTTCCAGGGGCGGCCGGGCAGGCTGTGCAGCAGGCGGCCGCCCGGCAGGGGAGGCGTTGCGCTTTCGATGGCTCCGGACTTTAAGGCGCGCCTGGTGTCGGCGGAGATGAACAGAGTGACCAGCAGCGACAGGATGAAACAGGTGATGGCCGTGTCGATGAGCGCTGAGCCGTCGCCGGTCAGGGGCACGTCGGCCATTTCCCTGTTCACCAGCCAGGCGAAGAAGGGATTGAGCACGATATTGAATATCGCGGCGGTCAGGCCGTTCTTGCGGATAAAACTTTCCATTGATTGCGGCATGGCTGCCCTCCCCGAAATATGTGGATTGGGGAAAAGCCCCTTTGGCCGCCCGGCGCGGCCATAGCGACTTTGGTCTTGGCTTATAAAGAGAATATGCCGGAACACGGCCCCTGCACATCGTCCGAATGGACGATTTTTTGCTTTAAAAGCCGATTATGCGCTAGGCGCCAATTTTTGAAACAGCTTAAGCCATTAAGCGGGGTTCAGGAGGGGGAGAGGTCCGGAGAGGTGGAACCTGAAGGGGCTCAGCCCCTTTGGGCTCCTCGCCTCTTTCGGAAGTCCGCTTCAAGCTGAAAAACCTACTTCAACCTTTCGGCCAGCCGGGCGCGGCGGTCGATGTCCAGCTTTTGGAATATGGCGCGCAAATGGGTGCGCACCGTGCTTTCAGCGACAAAGAGCTTTTTGGCGATTTCGCTGTTGCGCAGGCCCTGGGCCGCGAGAGCGGCGATTTCATGCTCTCGCGCGGTCAGGTCGGCGGGCAGCTCATTTGTGGGCACGGCTTTATGCAGGGTGCGCCAGCCGGCGGCAAAGCGCTCTTTTATCGCCTGGAAAGAGGCGGCCTGCAGCGGATATTTTTCAGCGAACAGTTCTTCGACAAGGCCAGACAATGCCTCGGAATAACCCGCGAAGTGCAGCAGGAACCCGTCGGGCAGCCCGGTTTCGGCGGCGCGGGCAAGAAATTTTGCGGCCTGCTCGCGTTTGCCGGTCAAAATATAGCCGGCGGCCAAAAGAAACGACAGGCTGAAGATTCCATAGGCCGACTTGGCTTCAGCCGTCGGGGCCAGGGCTTCCAGCGTTCCGAGAAAGCGGGCGGTTTCTCCCTGCTGCAGCAGATAGACAAGATGCACGTAAAGCGCGTTGTGGGCCATGGCCACAGGCAGGTGGCCCGGAATATCCCTGTTTTTCAGCCAGTTTGGAATGTGCGTTTGCGCCTTGAGCTCGACCAGAAGCGAGCCGCGCGCCGTATCCAGCACCGTGCGGACCAGCGCGCCGTTTTGCCGCGCCGCGGCCGCCGCTCGTTCCATAAGTCCCACCGCGCTTTGCCAGGCGGCCGTATCGGCCTGCAAAAGCGCGATATTGGCGAGGGTCATGGCCGCGCCCAGTTGCACAATGCTTTGCTTGTTGCTTTCGGCCGAAAAAAACGCTTTGTGGGCCAGAACTTCCGCGCTCGCCATATCGCCCTGCAAATGGGTGAGCTCGGCGCGGAAGAGCGCGTCCGCGCCGCTGCCGTGGCCGCCGGTCAAGGGGGCGTACAGGGCGATGAATTCTTCAAAACAGGCGGCCTCGCGCTCGGCCTCGCCCGCCTGGAGGTGGAACTCGGTCAACTGATAATAGCCGCCGAAGGCCCAGGGCGCTTCGGGCAAAATTACCCGTGAACAGGCCCCTCCGAACAGCGGCGCGGCTTTTTGCAGCAGGGGCAGCATTTCATCCAAACGGGGGTAGCGCTGATAGGCGGACAGCAGCAGCCACTCCGCCCGCAGCGGGCCGCTTTCTTCCAGTTCAGCATCTAGCTCCGCGAGCAGGGCGTTAAAGGCGGCGTCCCGGCTTGCGGCTTTGAGCGCCCAGGCGATGCGCAGCATGGAAAGGGGGTGCGCGCGCCTGATTTTTTGCGGGCAATGCTTCGCGATGTCCGGGGCGATGGCGAAAAAGGATGTGCTGCCGATGGTTTCGAAAATCAAAGGCGAGAGGTTGAGGCGGAGTATTTGCTCATAGGCGGCTATCCGGATGTAAAAGCCCAGCGCTTCCGCCTCGTTGCCTTCAGCGCGGCATAGGTCGCCCGCCTGCAGCAGGCATTCGCGCTCAAAGGCCTCGCCGCGCTCGGCGCGTTTGCGGTTTACCAGCTCAAACAAGAGGCTGTGCGGCTCGTAGCGCTGCCTTGCGGGGTCATAGCGGATAAACGGGCCGGACAGTGCTTCCAGCGCGTACACGGGCAAAACATCGCAGCCGAGCAACGCGCACATCTGCCGGGCGGTGGCGGTTTCAAAGGGAGACAAGCGCAGGAAAAAGTCTTGTTGCTCGGCGCTCAGCTTGTCCCAGACCAGCTTGTCCATGAGCGGCAGAACCGCCGCATCGGAAAAGGCGCCCGTTTCCCTAAAAGCGCAAAGCTGCAGATAAACGGCGATAATCCAGCCGTCGGTGTAGCGCAGAACTTCTTCGGCTTCCTGCGCGGTGATCTCGCTGCCGGTCAGGGCGTAATAGCGGCGGATGTCCTCGGCCGCGAGGCGCAGGTCGGCGGCGGTGATATGCAAAAAACCGCGCCCGGCTAAAGCCGCGTGCGTATCCCGGCTCAGCGGCTGCGTGGCGATGACGATGTGCAGCGCCGGGGCGGCGGGCTCAAGCAGCGCGGCCGCAAAGGCGGGCGGCAGGTCCGCGCCGAGGAGGTGGAAGTTGTCGATGACCAGCCAGGTTTCGCGCTCGCAGGCGATGGAGCGCAGGGCCTCGCAGATTTCGCCGAGGGTGAAGGCATTGGGAAAGCCGATGTTCAGCAGGCGCTCCCCGGCCTCGGCGTCGATTTTTCTGATTTCGCAGCACAGCCGTCGAAAGCTCGCGTCCGGGGCTTCGTCCACGGCGGTGAACCAGTGGACGGCCGGGCTCTGCGGGGCGGCAGCCGCCAGATAATCGCGCAGAGCCGTGGTTTTGCCGTAGCCGGACGGCGCTTCGACAACGGCGGCCGGAAAGGCCCGCAGCCGGGCCAGCTTGCGCTTGAGGCTATCGGAGAAATAATGCGTCTCGTTTGCGGCGCGGCTTTTGGCGGAGGCTGGCGGCGTATGTTTGTCGGCCATGGCGATCCCGGTTTTTCGTGTCGGGTGCAGGGTTGGTAAACGCCTTTTGCGGGGTCTTCCTGCCGCGAGTATAAGCGATAATCTTGCGGGAGCCAATATGTTCGGGCGGAATATTTTGGAACGGAGGAGCGGGCGGCCCGGGCCATGAGGCGGGCGTCGTTTACGGACAAGCGCTCCAGGGGCAGGTTGCCCTG
>CBDTYX010000077.1:0-8360 GCA_965364745.1 uncultured Desulfovibrionaceae bacterium
GAAGAAATTGGCCACCGTGGCGCCGCCGATGCCCTGCAACTGCGGGGTAATGCCGTAAACGGCGTCAATGGCGCGGTAGAGCTTGCGCACAGCCGGGGAATCGGGCGGGGTGGGCGGAGCGGCCTGGGCGTTTTTATCTTCTTCAATGCTGATGCTCACGCCGTATTCAGCTTCAATTTCGCGGGCCAGGCCCTCAACGGCGGCCAGCACTTCCAGGCTGGAGTAGCAGGGCAGGATGCGGCAGTCCATGTAAAACACGTCGTTGCCCGGAATGGTGTTGATATTGGGCACGTTGGCCTCTTTTTTTGTGGGCGAGAACGTGGAAATGGGCGGCGAGAAAAGCTCGTTGCGTTCGGAAAAACGCTCGTGCAGCTTGTCCAGGCGTAAAATCAGGGCCGCGGCGGCCACCAGGGAATTGACGCCCTGTTCGGGGGTGGAGCCGTGGCACTGCTTGCCGGCCACGGTAAATTTGAGCCAGAGCACGCTTTTTTCCGCCACCTCCATGAGGCTGCCTTCTCCGTTGCCGAAGTCGGGGACAAGGATGAGGTCATCGGAGCGGAACAGGCCTGGTTTGTTTTTGAGGATGTAATCTACGCCGAATTCGCTGTTGGTTTCTTCGTCAGCCACAAACATTAGCCCTAGATCGCAGGTCGGAGTGAGGCTCAGCTCCAGGCAGGCCAGGCCGGCCAGAACGGAGGAAACAATGCCCTGCTGGTTGTCTTCTACGCCGCGCCCGAAGATGAGGTCATCGTCCACGGCCGGGTTGTGGTGCAGGGTAAACGGATCGGTGCGCCACAGGGAAAGGTCGCCCGGCGGCACCACATCGAGGTGGGAGATGATCCATAAAGTGCGCGAACGATCTTTGCCGGGAATAACGGTATACAGGCTGGGGCGCTCGCCCGAGGGCACGCGCGGGTCCGGCGCGCTGATGCGCTGAGGGGCCGGAAAACCCAGGTCGATGAGTTTTTGGGCCAGGTAATCGGCCTTGGCGCTTTCGCCGGTCCCGCCGCTGTCCGGGTTGAAGGCCGGAATGGCCGTAAGGGCGCGTTGCAATTCCAAAACCAGGGGGCGTTGCCCATCGATGTAATCGTAAATTCTTTGGTGCATGGCGTGCCTTGCGGGCAAAAAAGTTGGCAAATGCGAAAGGCTTGATGTGAAAAGGGGCGCAATGCGCGCCCCCTTTGCTTCAACAAAAAATTCCGTTCGGCTCAAGCTGCGGCAGCCTAAAAGCTATCGCTAAAAATGAACTTGCCCCGTCGGGTTGCGCCCCCAGGGAGCCGGCTGCAATTTTGCAGGCCTGAATAGGCGTCGGCTTTGGGTCTGAACCGGCGTAGGGCATCAACCACCGCGGGCGGCGCGCTTGGAGGCCTTCAGCGGGTTGACCTTGGCGGCCTTGCTGGTTTCACGCTTCACATGCGTAGCAAAGTTGCAGGGGCCTTGCGCCCACTTGCGTTCGGGCACAGGGTAGGCGGAACAGAATTCCTGCCCTTCAAAATCGGCTACTTTAGCGCAACCGGCGCACTGCTCCACAACAGTGTGCAGCAAAATACCTTTAAGAGTGACGCCGTCGCTGGTTTTGGTGGCGCCTTGCAAAGTGGCGTTGGCCATAATTTTATCCTCCTCACGCAGGGCGTGATATTAACAAATATGAATCCACTCATTTAGTGCACGCCTCGGCTGCTGTCAATGATTTTTTTCGAATAGGACGCCATAGAGAAGAACCGTCAGGAACAGCGCCCCTGATGGTTTCTCCTCTACCTTTCTTAGCCGGTATTACCGCGAGGCGCCGGTTGGCCTTTTCAGCCTTAAAAATGCGCCATCCCTCAACGTTACCAGAGAATTCTGGCTTCAGCAGCTTTTCCCGTTTTGCTTTCAGTTAATGGCGTTTTATATTCCCACGTACCCCAATCAGGGGGCAGGGGGGGTAACCCTTTTCCGGCGCTGTCGCTCTGGCGCGGCTCAACGTGTGAGCAGCAAATATATGGGCGCGCTGATGAGGCAGGTGAGAGTGGCCGCGCCCAAAGCCATATGGATGGGTTTAAGCGGCCAGGATTTGCCTTTGCCCGCGGACAGCAGCATGCCGGTAATCAGCATAAAAAAGGCTCCCCACAGGGCCAGGGTGCCTAAGGTGCTGTGCAGGCTGCTGTAATTAAGGGCTATGACTTCGCGCACGCCTAAAAAAGCGCCCACGGTCAGAGTCAGAACCATGATGCGGCCGGTGCGAAGGTGGCGCTTCCAGGTGTAGGGCGCCGCATGGCCTCCGGCCCGGCGAGCCTTAAAGCGCAGTATGCCCAAGAAGGCCGCGTAAATGCACAGCGCTGTGCCCAAGACCATAACCGCCGCGTGTATTGCCATAGCGAAATCCTTATGGGAGTTAAACAGCCTTCGGATCGGGCAGCCCAATCACCGCCCGACCCGAAGTTTATGTGTTGAAGATAAAGGCAAAGCCTTGGCGGGTCAAGTTTGGAAAACTTATCCGGCAGGGGTTTTTGAAAGAAATTCGCCAGACTTAAAGCATAAGTTTAAGTGTGTTATTTCTGATTATCCAGCTTGGTTTCCCGGCCGTCGCGCTGAACGCTTTGCGCTTTGTCATAGCTTTCCATAAGGCAGCGGTAAGCGGGGGCGATATCGAGCATAAGCGCTGCAAAGTCCATGGCGTCGGGGCGGTTCCAGGTGCTCATCAGTTCCGAAAGCAGGGCGAAGGTGTCGATGGGCATGCAGCCCGCCTGGGTTACCCGGGCAATGGTCAGGTCTGTGGCCATGCTGCTCCAGTTTCCCGAGGCGTCCACCACGCAGAAAACCCGGTAGCCGTCCTCCACGGCGCTTAAAGCCGGAAAGGCCATGCACACGCTGGTGAGCGTGCCGGCCATGATCAGGGTTTTGCGGCCGGTCTTTTTAATAGCTTCCACCCAGGCCGGGTTGTCCCAGGCGTTGATCTGGCCGGTGCGGGGGATATAGACCGCATCGGGGTTGTTGCCGTGAATTTCCGGAATGAGCGGGCCATTGGGGCCGTCGGGTACCGAAGCGGTGGTGAAAGTAGGAATTTTGGCCAGCCAGGCCGCTTTGGAGAGTACCCCGGCATGGGCGCGCAGCACGGGCAGGGGCATGTCGCGCACCAGTTGGAACAGGCCGCTTTGATGGTCAATGAGCAGCATGACTGCGTCGTCGGGATCAATCATCCATTTGTTTTTGCTTACCGCCTTCTTATCAAACATGACTTCGTCCTCCGGTTACAGGTTGAATTGAAACATGCATATGTATTATTATGTAAGAATGAAGGAGGGAATGTAAACTGACGGGGCGCCGGGGAGGCGGCACCGGGCAGCGCTTGCTTTTCTTGGCGCAGCGGATACACTGGCGGGCATGGTCAAATTATCTTTTCGAAAACTCATCTTGCGGGCGGCATTGGCGGCGGCGATTGTTGGGATCGCGCTGTTTGTGTCCGTCCCGCGCGATCTGCGCGAGAGCGGACAGTGGCTGGAGGGCGCGCGCAACGTGTTCGCTTACAAAGAGTGGGATATTCCCCGGATAATTTCAGTTTCGGACAAGAATAATAACGGCATTTCCGATACGGATGATTTTATTGCCGGCGGCCGGGCCGAGGCCGAGCGCGCGCCTTTATACACCAGCAATTATTACCGGGGCGGCTACCCGCCCGATAATGAGGGCGTGTGCACGGATGTGATTTGGCGGGCTTTCCGCGATGCGGGTTATGATCTTAAAGGGATGGTCGATAAGGATATTCGGATCAACCCCCGAGCTTACCCGCGCGTTGGCGGCAAGCCCGACCCCAATATCGATTTTCGCCGCGTGCCCAATCTCAATGTTTTTTTCGCCCGCCACGCTCAAAAATTGACCACGGAAATCATCCCCGAGGACGCAGACAATTTGGCCCTGTGGCAGGGCGGCGATATTGCGGTTTTTAAAAATCCGGATCACATCGCCATTTTATCCGACCGCCGCAACAGCCGGGGCATTCCCTACCTTTTGCACAATGACGGCCCTTTTGCCCGGGAGGGTGATGATTTCATGAACTGGTACATGCGGGGCATCGTGGCTCATTATCGTTTTCCCAAACCACAATAAAGAGGGCGAGGCATGAAATTGCAGGCCAAAAGCGGCATTTAAGCGCAGTCTTTATATTGCTTGGCGGCGCGAGGTGGTACGGCCTTCCGCTTAAGCCGCATTTTTTCTTTTGCTCAGGATCTCCAGATTACATCGCGCGTCATGATTGTCGGGGGCATGTTGCAGGACCATAGCAAAAAGCTGCCTGGCCTGTTCCATGTTGCCCCCGTTATAGTAATGTACCCCTAGAGTGTTTACGAATTCGGCATGGGCGGCATTGCGTTTAAGCAAAACATCCGCCTTTTTACTCAACTTTTTGTCGTCACCGGCGGCCAGCAGATAGACGCACTGCCGGATCTCAAATTCGTCTTCATACTCTTTCACAAACAACCCCGCGCCTTTAAGGGGCTTCCAGGTCACGCTTTTATCCGGTTGGGCGAAGTTGCAGTGGGCGCAGGCATCCAGCGGGTAGCGTTTCTGCCACAGTTTGAATGAATTTATTTCAAAATCGCGTAAATGGTAGAACATGTGTTTTGAGCGCAGAAAGCCTTCCGGCAGCAAACCTTCCGGCGCAAGATGGGCGTAAGCGCCGGCGCCGCAACGCCCTATGGCTGGTCCGCCAGGCAAATTGACCAGGGCCAGGCATTCGGAATTGCCGCAATAGACGCGTTCTTCACGAGGCTCCGCGAAGAACTTCAGTTCATTAAATTTGAATTTATCCGGCCACATAATGTGGATGTCCGGATTATAGCGCTTAATAATATCAAAGAGCGGCAGAATATTGGCTTCATCGCCAAGTCTGGCTTCTATGGAGGGATAGCGGGAGATTTTGAGCATCCACAGCCGGGGCCAGAGGTCCTTGTAAATTTGAATATTGTCCACACTGAGCCAGAAGCCGTTGCTGGTGAGCACCAGAGGGCGCTGGTAGCGCGCCAGCATAGCATCGGCAAAGCCAACCAGGTCGCTGTGCAGAAAGGGTTCGCCGCCCATGAGTGAAATGCTGTTTAAATCAACATCGTTCGCACGCAGAAGATCGAGACCTTCAAAGTATTCTTCAGCTTTATATTCCCGCTTGGGCGAATGTGGCGAATAATTGTGGCACCAGCGGCAAGTGTGGTTGCAATGGTCCACCAAGTGAACTTCAACAAAAGGCAGACGATAGGACATAAAAAAACCTCCCCAAGATTATGGGGAGGTTTTGCAATTTCCATGCCTCAGAACTTTGGCACACGACGCGACTCTTCGGTCATATTTCGCAATAGGCGGCCGACTGGGCGGCTTTTTCTGAAACCGTGACCTCATGCATGCGCACGCCGTGCGGGGCGAGTCGCCCGGCCAGCTCTTGGTAAATGAAGCGGGCCAGGTTTTCGCTGGAGGGGTTTTGCGCGTCAAAGGGCGGGGTGTCGTTGAGGTTTTTGTGGTCCAGCAAGCTTAAGACCGCCTTGAGTTCCTGCTTGATGATCTTGAAATCCAGAAGCATTTCCGTGTCCGGGGCGAGCTTGTCGCCTTCCACGCAAACTTCTACACTGAAGTTGTGGCCATGGATATTTTCGCATTTGCCCTGGTAATGACGCAGGGCATGGGCGGAGGAAAAATCTTCGCGCACGCGCAGTCGCCAGATGGGTTGTTTGGTATTCATAATTGTTGCTGCGGGTTAAGTTTATTTTGAGCGTTATTTAGCTGGTTTGAATCCGGATCGTGTTGTTTGGAAGTTCGCTGAAGCCGCTTTTTATACCTCCCAATGCGTGTTCAGGAGGGGGGCGCCGGGGAGGAGAACCTCAGGGGCTATATGCCTGCGGTGGCGCCTCCGCAGCGTCGTTTTCACCATCGCTCCAGGCGTCAAGCTCTTTAGCCAGCTTATGCTCCCAAGCGACCTTGTAGTCGGGCAGGTCCAGGTAGTAATCAAGGTGTCCTTCAGAAAAGTGCAAGCGCACCGGGGCGTTGCCGGGGTAACGTTTCAGAATTTCCCCCAGGCCTGTCAAGCGTTCCGGTTCAAAGCAGTCGAGCGGCAGCTCGATATTGACCGGCTCCAGGCTGCTTTCGCACACTTCGCGCAAAAGGCGCACGGCTGTGCCCACCAGTTTGACCACCTTGCCCGTGGCGTCCTCGGCTTCGTCCTCCAGGGGCACGGCAAAGGCGCCGCCTTCCTGGGCGTGCTCCACCGCGCTGTCGCCGTTGCGGTTGCCGTTTGCCGGGGGCGGGGTGTAGCCGTCCTGGCGGCGGCTGAGCTTGGCCTCCATTTCCAGGGGCTGGTCGGTCTTTAGCAGTTCCTTGTACTTGGCGTATTCATCGGCGAAGAACACGCACTCGCCCGCGCCGGTAAGATCCTCAACCTGGCAGAAGGCCATTTTGTCGCCGCGTTTGTTGATATGCTCTTTGACATGGGTAACCAGCACGCCCACGCGGGCGGTTTCGCCGGGGCCGAATTCACGGCAGTCTTCCAGGGTGGTGAGCCCCAGGCGGGGAAATTCGCGGCGGTAGGGCTGCAGAGGATGGCTGGTCAGGAAAAAGCCCAGGGCTTCTTTTTCAAAGCCGAGCATGGCTTCGTGGGGCAGTTCGTCCACCCCTTCTGGGTAGTCGAATCCCAAGCCCGGCTGGGTGGAGGCCGGGGCCTGGCCCATGAGACTGAATAGCGAAGTCTGGCCGGATTCGCGGTCTTTCTGGCGTTTCTGGCCGCGCTGCATGGCCGGTTCAAGGCCGGCCAGAAGGCGGCTGCGGCTGATGCCGAAACAGTCGCAGGCCCCGCCCTTAACCAGGCTTTCCATGGCCCTTTTGTTCATTTTACGCAAATTGACCCGGCTGCACATATCCAGAAGCGAAGTAAATTGGCCGCCTTCGGTCCGCGCTTCCACGAGGTCGCGCACAGCATCCTCGCCCACGTTTTTAATGCCGCCCAGGCCGAAGACCACCCGGCCTTCGTGCACGGAAAAACGCCAGTCCGAGAGCTGCACATTGGGCGGCAACACGGGAATGCCCATATCGCGGCAGGCGGCCACGTATTTGAGCAGCTTGTCCTGGTTGCCCATTTCCGAAGTGAGCAGGGCGGCCATGAACTCCACCGGGTAGTGGGTTTTAAGGTAGGCGGTGTGATAAGAGATCAGGGCGTAGGCCGCGCTGTGCGACTTGTTGAAGCCGTATTCCGCGAATTTTTCCATGAGGTCGAAAATCTCGTGGGCCTTGGCTTCGGGCACGTTGTTTTTGGCCGCGCCGGTCACAAAATCCGCGCGTTGGGCGGCCATGATCTCCACATCTTTCTTGCCCATGGCCCGGCGCAGCATGTCGGCCTGCCCCAGAGTGTAGCCGGCCACGATCTGGGCGATCTGCATGACCTGTTCCTGGTAAACGATAACCCCGTGCGTGGATTTCAGACACTCGGTCAGGGACTCGTGCGGGTAGCTGACCTTGACTTCACCGTGTTTACGCTTGATGAATTCGTCCACCATGCCGGAGTTTAACGGCCCCGGCCGGTACAGAGCCAGCATGGCGATGATGTCGTTGAAATCCGTGGGCCGCAGCATGGTTAAGTAGCGGCGCATGCCTGAGCTTTCCACCTGAAAGATGCCGTCGGTGTCGCCGCGCGAATAAAGCGCGTAGGTGGCGGCGTCGTCCAGGGGCAGGGTGTCGAGGTCCGGCGGCTCTTTGCCGCCCCGCCGGATCAGCTCAAGGGTGTCGTCGATGAGCGTCATGGTGCGCAGGCCCAAAAAATCGAACTTGATCAGCCCCACTTTTTCCACCCGCTTCATGTCAAATTGGGTGACCAGTTCGTCCTTCTGGCCGCGATAAATGGGTACGTAATTCGTGAGCGCGCCCTGGGAAATAACCACCCCGGCCGCATGGGTGGAGGCGTGGCGGTTGAGCCCTTCCAGGCGCATGGAGGTATCAAGCAAGCGGGTCACGGCTTCGTCGGTTTTATACAAGAGGGCCAGGTCCGGCTCCTGCTTAAGAGCCTTTTCAATGGTCATGCCCAAATCTTCGGGCACCAGCTTGGCGATGCGGTCAGCCTCGATAAGGGGAATATCCAGGGCGCGGGCCACGTCGCGCACCACGGCTCTGGCCTTCATCTTACCAAAGGTAGTGATTTGGGCCACGGACTCCTGCCCGTATTTTTCCGAAACATAGCGAATGACTTCGCCGCGTCGGCGTTCGCAAAAGTCCACGTCGATATCGGGCATGCTGATGCGCTCGGGATTTAAGAAGCGCTCGAACAAAAGCTGGTAAGGAATGGGGTCGAGGTTGGTGATGCGCAAGCTCCAGGCGACCAGCGCCCCGGCCGCAGAGCCGCGCCCCGGCCCCAC
>CBDTYX010000078.1:0-8212 GCA_965364745.1 uncultured Desulfovibrionaceae bacterium
CGTCAACGACAAGACCATTGTGGTGCGCGTGGAAACCCTGGTGCAGCATCCCCTGCTCAAGAAGTTCGTGCGCCGTCACAAGAAATTCACTGCGCATGATCCGAGTAATGAAGGCAAGGTGGGCGATAAAGTGTCCATCATTGAATATCGTCCTGTTTCGCGCAACAAGCGCTGGCACCTGGTGTCTGTGCTTGAAAAAGCCGTGTAGGGGTAAGCCATGATTCAGGTAGAATCAACATTGCAGGTGGCTGATAACTCCGGCGCCAAACGCGTGGCCTGCATCAAGGTGCTGGGCGGCTCCAAGCGTCGTTACGCCACGGTGGGCGACATTATTGTGGTTTCGGTCAAAGAAGCCATCCCCCACGCCAAGGTCAAGAAGGGCGAGGTCATGCGCGCGGTTATCGTGCGTACGGCCAAGGAAATCCGCAGGCCCGACGGCACTTACATCAAGTTCGACACTAACGCGGCCGTGCTTTTGACCAAGCAGGGCGAACCCGTGGGCACCCGTATTTTCGGACCTGTGGCCCGCGAGCTTAGAGCCAAGAACTTCATGAAAATCGTCTCGCTGGCGCCTGAGGTGCTGTAGGAGTTTATGGCCATGAAGCAATTTCGTATTCGCAAAAACGACAAGGTGATGATCATCACCGGCAAGGACAAGGGCAAGATCGGCTCCGTGCTTAAGGTGCTGCCTAAAAAAGACGCCGTGCTCATTGAAAAGATGAACGTGGCCAAGAGGCACACCAAGGGCAACCCCTATCAGCAGCGGGCCGGCGGCATTGTGGACAAGGAAATGCCCATTGACATTTCCAACGTGATGCTGGTGTGCAGCGCTTGCGCGAAGCCCTCCAAGGTGGGCTATCGCCAGACGGAAGACGGCAAGAAAGTGCGCTTTTGCAAAAAGTGTAATGAAATAATCGAGTAAGGTAGGCGACCATGACGCGTCTTGAAAACATTTATCGAGAGAAAGTGGTGCCGGTCCTGCAGAAGGAGTTCAGCTACAAGTCTTCTATGCAGATTCCCGGGCTGGAGAAAATCTCTCTGAACATCGGGCTTGGCGCTGCCAGCCAGAACAACAAGCTCATGGAAGAAGCCGTGGCTGAGCTGACGGCCATTGCCGGCCAGAAAGCGGTTGTTACCCAGGCCAAAAAATCCATTGCCGCCTTTAAAGTGCGCGAAGGTATGCCCATCGGCTGCCGAGTGACCTTGCGCGGCGCCAACATGTGGGATTTTCTGGATAAGCTGATGAACTTTGCCCTGCCCCGCGTGCGCGACTTTCGCGGCATTCCGGATCGCGGCTTTGACGGGCGAGGCAATTTTACCCTGGGCATAAAAGAGCACGGTATTTTTCCGGAGATTGAAGCGGATAAGATCGATGCCCCTAAGGGTATGAATATTACCATTGTGACCACTGCCAAAACCGACAAGGAAGGCAAGCTCCTCCTTGCGGAACTTGGCATGCCCTTCAGGAAATAAGGAGTAAAGCCTTGTCCCGTACAGCATTGGAAATTAAGGCAAGCCGGAAGCCCAAGTTTTCCAGCCGCGCCTATAATCGTTGTCCCATTTGCGGTCGTCCTCGCGCCTTTTTGCGCAAATTCGGCCTGTGCCGTATTTGCTTCCGCAACATGTCCCTGCGGGGCGAGTTGCCTGGCGTTCGCAAATCGAGCTGGTAAGTCTTTTAAGGAGTTTTGATCATGATGACTGATCCTATTGCCGATATGCTCACGCGTATCCGCAACGCGCACTTGGCCCTGCATAAGGAAGTAAGTGTGCCGCGCTCGAAGATTAAGTTGGTGATTGCCCAGATTCTTAAAGATGAGGGCTATGTGGAAGATGTGGCCGCGGAAGACGCGGACATTAAACTGACGCTTAAATACAGCAAGGGCAAGCCCGCCATTTTGGGCCTCAGGAAAATCAGCAAGCCCGGCCGCCGCGTTTATGTGGGTGCCGGCGAGATTCCTTCTGTCCAGAACGGCCTCGGCATTTGCATCGTGTCCACGTCCAGCGGGGTTTTGCCCGGCGGCATCGCCCGTGAAAAGAACGTGGGCGGCGAGCTCTTGTGCGAAATTTGGTAGAGCAGGTGGTATAATATGTCCAGAATAGGAAAACAGCCCATTCCCATTCCTTCCGGCGTGGAAGTGAAGATCGGGAAAGATGTGGTGGAAGTGAAGGGCCCCAAGGGCGAGCTTAAAACGCCCTGCCATCCTGCTGTCAGCTATGAAATCAAGGATGGCGCGGTAACGCTTTCCCGCGTGGATGACTCTCAGGAAGCCCGCGCCCAGCACGGCCTGCGGCGTACTTTGCTCGACAACTGCGTTGTCGGCGTGAGCAAGGGCTTTGATAAAGTTTTGGAAGTTATCGGCGTGGGTTACAAGGTGGCGGTCAAGGGCAATGTGATTGAACTGGCCCTGGGCTTTTCCCACCCGGTATTGGTGGACCTGCCCAAAGGCATGACCGCCAAAGCCGAAGGCACCAAGCTGACTTTGTCCTGCGCGGACAAGGAACTGCTTGGCGAAACCGCGGCGGCTATCCGGCGTTTGCGTAAGCCTGAACCCTACAAGGGCAAAGGCATTAAGTATGAAAACGAATACGTCCGCCGCAAGGCCGGCAAATCCGGTAAGAAATAGGCAGGTTGTAAGATGAGTAAGGAATTAGCCAGAGCGAAGCGCAAGATTCGCATTCGCAAGAAGATTTCCGGGACGAGCGAGCGTCCCAGGCTGGTGGTGTATCGCTCCAACCTGCACCTCTATGCCCAGATCGTGGACGATGCGGCGGGCAGCACCCTGGTGGCCGCCTCCACGTTGAGCTTGTCCAAAGGCGGGGCGGCGCTTCGCCCCAATCTTGAGGGCGCGACGAAAGTGGGACAGGAAATCGCCCGTTTGGCGAAGGAAAAAAGCATTTCCAGCGTGGTATTTGACCGTAACGGCTATTTGTATCACGGGCGCATCAAGGCAGTGGCCGAGGGCGCGCGTGAGGGCGGCCTTCAATTTTAATTGCGAGAGACGGCATGGAACACAATGAACTTGGACTGCTTGAGAAGATAGTCTATCTCAACAGAGTGGCCAAAGTCGTGAAGGGCGGGCGCAGATTCAGCTTCAGCGCTCTAGTGGTGGTCGGCGACGGCAACGGCAACGTGGGTTACGGCCTGGGTAAAGCCCAGGAAGTGCCGGAAGCGTTGCGCAAAGCCACGGAACACGCCAGAAAAAATATGATGACGGTGCCTCTGGTTGACGGCACGCTGCCTTATGATGTGCTGGGCCGCTATGGCTCCGGACGTGTGCTCTTGAAGCCCGCCTCCAAAGGCACGGGCATCATCGCCGGCGGTGCGGTGCGCGCCATTATGGAAGCGGCCGGAGTCAACGACGTGCTGGCCAAGGCCATCGGCACCAATAACCCGCACAACGTGCTTAAGGCCACCATGGCGGGCCTTGCCTCTTTGCGCAGCGCCGAAGAAGTGAGCGAACTGCGCGGCAAGACCCTGACCGCGCCCCGCAAATAGGCGTAAATAGGGGATACAGACATGATTAAGCTTAAACTTATCCATGGCTACATCGGCTGCTCGCCGGTTCAGCGCAAGACGCTGGCCGCGTTGGGCTTGCGCAAGATTCACATGGAAAAGACTTTTCCGGATAACCCCGCCGTGCGCGGCATGATTGAACGGGTTAAGCACCTGGTTGAGGTGGTAAAATAATGAGACTCAACGAACTTTATCCTTTTGCGGAAGAGCGCCAAAATCGCAAGCGCGTGGGCCGCGGTTCGGGCTCGGGCTGGGGCAAGACCTCGGGCAAGGGCCACAAGGGCCAGAATTCACGTTCCGGCGTTTCCCGCGATCCGGCCTTTGAAGGCGGCCAGATGCCCATCATGCGCCGTTTGCCCAAGCGCGGCTTTAAGAACGATCTGTTCAAGACCGTGTACGAAGTGGTAAACTTGGCCCGTCTTGCCGAAGTATTCGGCGAAGCGCAGGAAATCACTCTGGAAGACATTTACAACCGTGGCCTCGCCCGCAAGGGCTGCCCTGTGAAGGTGCTTGGCGTGGGGGACATCTCCCGGGCCGTGACCGTGCAGGCGCATGCGTTCAGCGCTTCCGCCGCGGAAAAAATTAAAAACGCCGGCGGTGAAGCCAAGGCACTGGAAGGTTAACGAGCCGTGTCCTTGCGTGGTGTTGAACAGGCGGCGCATGCTCCGGAGCTCCGAACCAAGCTGTTTTGGACTTTCGGGCTGTTGGCCGCATATCGTATCGGCGTGCACGTGCCTGTGCCGGGCATCGACGTGCCCGCTCTGCAGGAATTTTTCGCTTCGGCCGCCAATACGCTGTTCGGCCTGTTTGATATGTTTTCCGGCGGCGGCCTGAAAAACGTGTCCATTTTTGCCTTGGGGATCATGCCGTACATTTCGGCTTCGATCATACTGCAGCTTTTGCAAGTGGTCAGCCCCAACATCAAGCGCCTGGCCAAGGAAGAAGGCGCGGCCGGCCGCAAGAAGCTGACGCAGTACACTCGGTATCTGACCGTGCTCATCACTTTGGTGCAGGGCTTCGGCATTACCACGGCCCTGATCAAAATGAGCAGCCCCACAGGCATGCCCATTGTGCCCGACCCGAGCTGGACTTTCCGGCTGGTGACCATTCTGACGCTTACCTCCGGCACCATTTTGATTATGTGGCTGGGCGAGCAGATCACTGAAAAGGGCATCGGCAACGGCATTTCCCTGATCATCTTCTCCGGGATCGTGGCCTCCATCCCCGGCGGCATCCTCAAGACTTTCCAGCTTTTGGGCGCCGGCGAAATGTCCATCTTCTTCCTGGTGGTCATTGTGGCGGTCATTGCCGCGGTGCTGGCAGGGGTGGTGTTTGTGGAGCGAGGGCAAAGGCGCATACCTATTCATTACGCCAAGCGGCTTATGGGCCGCAAAATGGTGGGCGGCCAGACCACGCATCTGCCGCTTAAGGTGAACACGGCCGGGGTTATTCCTCCTATTTTCGCCTCAAGCCTTCTGCTGTTCCCGGCCACCATCGCGCCCATGATCAACATTCCCTGGGTGCAGGAGTTCAGCGCGCTGTTTTCGCCCCAGACCATGCTGTACAACGTGTTGTATGTGGCGCTGATCGTGTTTTTCTGCTTTTTTTACACGGCCATTGTTTTTGACCCCAAAGACATTGCCGAGAACTTGAAGAACCAGGGCGGCTTTATTCCGGGCATCAGGCCCGGCGGGAAAACCAAGGAATACATTGACAGAGTGCTTACCCGCATTACTTTGTGGGGCGCGGCTTATATTTCCCTGGTCTGCGTGCTGCCCATGATCATGATCGCCCAACTGCACGTGCCGTTCTACTTCGGCGGCACCAGCATCCTGATTATGGTGGGCGTGGCCATGGACTTTATGGGCAAGGTCGAATCGTATCTCATCTCCCGCCAGTATGAAGGGCTGATGAACAAAACCAGGCTCAAAGGGCGCTAGGTGAAAAAAGTCCGGGGCATATTCATCAAGAATGAGAAGGAGATAGAGCTTCTTCGGCAGGCCAACCGGATCGTGTCCCGGATTCACGACGCCTTTGCGGCTGAAATTCGGCCGGGGCTTTCCACCATGCATTTTGAGGAAACAGCCCAGCGCCTGTGCAAGGAATATAAGGTTAAGCCCGCTTTTCAGGGCTACCACGGATTTCCTTTTGCCCTGTGCGTTTCGGTCAATGACGAAGTGGTGCACGGCTTTCCTTCCGACAAGCGGATTTTGGAGGAAGGGGATATTGTCAGCTTTGACATGGGCGTGGTTTACGAAGGTTTTTACGGCGACGCGGCCCGCACTTTGGCGGTGGGCAAAATAGCCCCGGAGGCGCAGCGCCTTATCGACGTGACTTACGAGTCGTTGATGCAAGGCATAGCCCAGGCCAAGGCAGGCGGCTGTTTATATGATATTTCGGCCGCAGTGCAGCAGCATGTGGAAGGGGCGGGCTTTAATGTGGTCAAGCGGTTTGTGGGCCACGGCGTGGGCCGGGCCCTGCACGAAAAGCCCGAAGTGCCCAACTTCGTTGTGCCGGGGCTGACCGGGCCGGAGCTGATGCCCGGCATGGTGCTGGCCATTGAGCCTATGGTTACGGCCGGGCGGCCCGATGTGGATATTTTGGATGACGAGTGGACCGCGGTGACCAGGGACGGATCTCTGGCGGCGCATTGGGAACATTCCATCGCCATCACCTCCGGCGGACCGCTGATTTTGAGTTTGTCCGAGTAAGCGTCGGAGTAGTGGATACAGAACGCTTGACGTGAACCGGGAAAGGTGGTAATTGCCCCTGTTCCGTTTCTGTTGCGTAAGGCGCTTTGAGCTGTAAAGACGATTATTGAAGCGCCCGGCAGCGGAAATCGTTTTAGCGGCGTAATTATTATTTTTGGAGATAATGCCATGAAAATCAGGCCCTCAGTTAAAAGACTCTGCCCCAAGTGCAAAATTGTGCGCCGCCAGGGCGTTTTACGTGTGATTTGTGAGAATCCCCGGCACAAGCAGCGCCAGGGTTAGGCAAGCAGGAGAATTATTGTGGCTAGAATTGCAGGAATAGATCTGCCCCATGGAAAGCGGGCCGACGTGGCCCTTACCTACATTTACGGCATCGGACGCGCCACCGCGCTGAAGATTCTCGACGCCACCAAAGTGGACTGGACCCGCAGCATTGACGATTTGTCCGCTGAGGAAGTGAACGAAATCCGCAAGGAAATCGAACAGAACCACAAGGTGGAAGGCGATTTGCGGCGCGAAGTGGCCATGTCTATTAAACGGCTGATGGATATCGGCTGTTACCGCGGCCTGCGCCACAGAAAAGGCCTGCCCGTGCGCGGCCAGAGCACGCACACCAACGCCCGGACCCGGAAAGGGCCCAAGCGCGGCGCGGTGACTAAGAAAAAGACGGTTTAAGCAAGAGTTTTCGCGCCGGGAAAGTGCTCCCGCGCGGTTATAGATTACATATTAAAATATAACGACAAGTTATAGAGAGCGAGCGTATGGCAGCAGCAAGACCCAAGCGTAGCGGGAAAAAACGCGAAAAATTGAACGTGCCGGTGGGCCTCGTGCACATTCAGGCCACGTTCAACAACACCATTATCACTTTTACCGACACCCGCGGCAATACCGTGTCCTGGGGCAGCGCCGGTTCCAGCGGTTTTAAGGGGTCGCGAAAGAGCACGCCTTTTGCCGCCCAGGTGGCTGCGGAAGGCGCGGCCAAAAAAGCCATGGACAACGGCATGCGCACGGTGGGCATTTATGTGACCGGCCCCGGCTCCGGCCGTGATTCGGCCATGCGGGCCATTAACAGCGCCGGCATGCGCGTGGCCTTTATTCGTGACATCACCCCCATCCCGCATAACGGCTGCCGTCCGCCCAAGCGGCGTCGCGTCTAACTTAGGAGTTTTATCGTGGCCAGATATACTGAAGCTAAATGTCGGCTGTGCCGCCGGGAAGGCCTCAAGCTCTTCCTTAAGGGCGACCGGTGCTACAATAAGGAAAAATGCGCTTTTGACCGCCGTCCCACTGTTCCGGGCCAGGCCGGCAAAATGCGCAAGAAGCTGTCCGACTATGCGGTGCAGCTGCGGGAAAAGCAAAAGGTGCGGCGTATTTACGGCATCCTGGAGCGCCAGTTCCGGGGCTACTTTGTAAGCGCCGATATGGCCAAGGGCGTTACCGGCGCCAACTTGCTGCGCTTTTTGGAATCCCGTCTGGACAATGTGGTTTACCGCCTGGGCTTTGCCGCTTCGCGCAGCCAGGCACGCCAATTGGTGCGGCACGGCCTGTTTGCCCTTAACGGTCGGAAAGTGAATATCCCCTCTCTGCAAGTGAAAATCGGCGATGAAGTGGTGGTGCGGGAAAAGAGCCGCAAGGTGCCCGTGCTGGCCGCCGTGCAGGAAGCCACCCGAGCCCAGGTGCCCGGCTGGCTGGAAATGGATGCCCCCAACTTCAAGGGCATAGTCAAAGCGCTGCCGCAGCGCGAGGACGTCAGCGACGCCATTACCGAACAACTTATAGTGGAACTTTATTCCAAATAAATAGGTGTGCACATGCTCATTAAACAGGGCGAGAAATTAATCAACACGAGGAATTGGTCAGAATTGGTCAAGCCGGAGCAGATGATTCGCGATTCTGCCCCCGGCGACACCATGTATGGCAAATTCATGTGTGAGCCTTTGGAGCGTGGCTACGGCAATACCATCGGCAATGCTCTGCGCAGAGTGCT
>CBDTYX010000079.1:0-8197 GCA_965364745.1 uncultured Desulfovibrionaceae bacterium
TGCTTATCGTGCTGCTTATCCTCCACTTCACCGATAAGCGCGTGGTTGTGCAATAATTTTGCGAGCCGGAGACAATACTGTGAAAAGCAGGCTGCGGGATCTCGCGGTCGGTTTGCTGGCGTGCGCCGTGTGGCTGGGGATCTGCACCTTTTTAACCAGCTGCGCATCTTTTACCACGGGCACGGTCAATGCGGCCGATATTCCGCATGAGCGGAAAATAATTGCGGGCGTGCCGTTTTTTGCTCAGGAAGATTATCAGTGCGGCCCGGCGTGTCTCGCCGGCGCGCTTAATTTTCTGGGTGAGCAGACCACTCCGGAAGCTTTGGCGGACAAAGTTTTTCGTGAATCGGTTCGCGGCACCACCACGCTGGATATGGCCGTTTATCCCAGAACCATCGGCTACGACAGCCGCTGGTACAGCGGGAGCATGCGCGATTTGCAAACTGCCGTGGACAGCGGACAGCCGCGGATAGTCTTTGTGGATTACGGCATCGGCCCTGTGAGCGCTTATCACTTTATGGTGGTGGTGGGGTACGCTCCGGAGGGCGTGATTGTCAATTCCGGAAAGGATGAGCACAAGCTTGTCGATTGGGCGTCATTTATGGGGCCGTGGGAAAAAACCGGCCACTGGACCTTGGAAATTATGCCTAAAGGGCAGTTGCCCGCGCGGTCATAACGATCGCGGGCGCGTTGCCTTGAAAAGCAAGAGGCGGAAAAGAACATGAAGATGACCGCGCGGTTTCGCAGCTATCGGCAAGTCTGCTTATTTTTGATCGCAGGCGCGCTGTGCCTTGGGCTGCTCTCCGGGTGCGCTTTGCCGCGCATAGGATTTTATGATGATCCGCTGTCTTCGGACGAGCATATCAAGCTGGGCGTAAGCTACGAGCGTGACGGCAATTTTGAGCTGGCCGAGCGCGAGTATAAAGAAGCGCTTAAGGACACGCCCATGGCCCATTTTTATTTGGGCAACCTTTATTTCGAGCAAAATCTTTTTGACAGGGCCGAGAGCGAATACCGCACGGCCTTGCGCCAGGTGGATGAGCAGCAGGCGGGTCCGATTTACAACAACCTGGCCTGGCTTCTGCACACGCAGGGCAAAAATACCGATGAAGCGGTGTCTTTGGCCCGCAAAGCAGTGGAGCTGGCTGATCCGCAGCAGCAACCGACCTTTGAAAATACGCTGAATGCCATTGTTGCCGCCCGCAGACAGGGGCAGGGATGATTTTTCGCCGCCGCGGGGGAAAAATGTTTTTCTCCCTTGCGCACAAGCCGGACGGGCGGGCTGGATATAAACATTTATAATGCGGTGTAGCGTCACAACTGACGGCGGTGGCCGGCATGCACAATCGTTTTCCCATATATGCTTTTCCGGCGCTGCTTTGCCTGCTTTTGACCGCAGGTGTTTTTGTCGCGCGCGCGGATGATTTCATGCCGCTGACCAACGGCCCGGTGCCGCCGTTTCAGGACATCCTGCTGGACTCGGATGCCCGGAACTATACGGTGCATTATCCGGCTGTGGGCGTTAAGCCGGTGGATGAGATCATTGCGGATTGGGCCGCCGGGCTTATAGCCGATGCTCCTGCCGAAGCCGTGGTCACCGGCGATGACGGCAAACGCTACGCGCTTTATGAGTTGCAGGCCCGCTATTCTCTATCGGCCGCGGCGCCGCGCTATTTTTCCGTGGTGTTTTTTACCACGCAAACCATTCTGGAGCGCCGGGAAAATATCATCTACACGTTGAATTTTGATCTGCAAGCCCGCAAGGCTGTGGGCCTGAAAGATATTTTTCTGAGTCCGGACAAAGCATTACCCCGCCTGCCCGACTTGATCATCAAAGCTGCCGCAGGTGTAACCGGCCAGGATGGCGAGCCCGTAAACCTGCCCTATTATGTTGATCACTACAGCGACTACAAAGATGAATTCGCGCGTTTTCTCACCCTGGCCTTCTGCCCGGAAGGTCTCAATGTATATCTCTCTGCCTCGGATGTGGTCTTGCTGCACAAGGAAGATCTGATTAAAATCGGGGCAAAAGCCACACTCTGGTAGAGTTGATTTTCAAAGACCAGTCTGTCGCGGGAAAATCAAGCGGAAAACATGTAGATATCTCCCCAATCAGGGTTCAGGAGGGGAGAGGGCTTTAGGAGAGGGGAACCCCAATGGGCTAAGCCCCTTGAGGTTCCCCTCTCCTAAAGCTTGGCCGGTTCTACGGTCCGGGCGGGCTTTGGCTAAAGCTGCTCAGAAAGGTGTCGATGGTGCTGTCGCCCTTGGTTTTTGGCGCTTCGCCTTCGGCTGTCCGGGTTTCAGAAGCGGGCGGCAGGCCGGGTTCAACATCGTAAGCGGTGTTTTGCACCCCATTGGGATTAAGCTTGGTGCCGATGGAGGGCACGTGTCCCATGTCCGCGAGGTCTGTTGAGGTCATAAGCAGGGAGCGCACCTCGGAAGACAGCGGAATGGTGCCGGAGCTCATGGCCAGCACTTCATTGGTGGGGGTGTGCACCAGACGGATATTCACACGCACGGAGCGATTGGTGCGCACATAAGTGCCGACCATAACCACGGCGCTGTCCACATCCGTATTGGCCAGAAAGCTCGGATCGCGGGTCAGCAGCATTTCGCCGTTGACTTCATCAAAGAGGAGCCCTGCGCCCTTGCGGATTTCTTGGACGCGGTAGCCGGAAGAGACAAAGTAATAGGCGAATTCTTCGGACAGTTGCAGCCCCAGGCCGCTGCTTTCGTTTAAATCGCGCAAATTGACCGGTGTGGTTACAATCATGGTTACTTTGTGGGTGATTTGACCAAGCTGGGCGTCAAGCTCAGCGCCCATTTCCGCTGCAAGTTGGGGAATGGTTTTGCCGTGGGCGGCCAAAGGCAGAAGCAGAGCTGCGCACAAGAGCATCACCACACCGGAATATTTGCAAAAAAGAATGAAGTTTTTCATGGCGGTACCCTTTAGCGTTGAATTTGAATGGCGGCGTCGGCGGCCTCAAGATCGCGGCTGATGGCTTCTTGCATATCCGAGTCAGTGGTGGCGGCCAGGGCCAGAAGATAATACTCTCTGGCCAACTCGAAGCGTCCGGCGGAAGCGTAATATTGCCCTTGTTTGTAGTTATACAGGGATTGATCTGAATAACTTACGGCCGCAGCGCTTTTCCCGTGAGAGGAGTCGAATACGGAACAGCCTGCGCAGATGAGCACGCATAAGGCCAGACACAGTTCAGGCAGGCAGAGTTTGAAAATCCGGGTCATGTTTTTCTCCGTTTTGCACACGCGCTCTAAGCGCCTTAGTGCACATCATAGCCCATATCAATGGCCGACATTGGTTTGCTTTCTCGGCTTGATCTGGTTTCCGCTGTTGCGGCGCGAATGCCCAAGGATCCGGTTTCCAGGCGGCGGCCGGAACGGGCAAGCATCCGCTGGGTTACGCCGGACATGGGCATAACCAATTGTGCGGTGCGCAGGACCATGCCGTCGGCCGGACGAAGCAGGCGGGCGTTCACAAACAGGCTGAATTTATCCTGATAATAGGTGCCGACGATGACCACGCTGCTGTCTTTGGGAATGGGGAAGGAGCCGTCGGGCCTGCTCAAAAAGAAATCGCCTTCGCTTTCGCGCATGACTATTTCATTGCCGATGCGGTATTCCCGAATGGGGAAACCGCGCTGATTGAACTCGTAAAACATTTGTTCAGCCACATAGCGGCCGAAAGATGATGTTTGCTCAAAGTCATCCTGATTGACGAAAGACGTGGGTAGGGCCACAGCGCCGTAAAGACCGGCCTGGTTGATATTAGAGATAAGCTGGTCGCACAGTTCGCGGATTTTCAGCTTGAGCTCGCGGGCTTCAATGTAGTTGGGGTCGGCCTCCGGGCGCTCTTTATCCGCCGGAATCCAAATCATGCCGCCCTCGCCGTCGGGCACCATCAGCCCCATATCCTGCTTGGTCGCGCGGCGTAGAGGCACGGTTTGCCCGTCCACAGTAACCTCGCCGTGGTCTTCAAGCTCCAACGGCGCGCCCGGTGCGGTAGTCAGGTGGGAAAGGCCTTCCCCTCCGCCGGGCGGATTTTGGGGTAGAGGCCTATTTACAGCCGGTTCATCAAATTGCGGCTTGGTGTCGGCACATCCTGCCGCCAGCAAGAAGGCGGGCAGAAGGGCGATGACAAACAGATAACGCGACATGAGCAAAACTCCTGGTGAAAACATGCTTACAGCCGTGGCTTATAACGCGGCGCCTGTCAGTCATATCGGCTTTTCAGCGGATTGCTTAATGGGCGGCGCACATAAGCACGGTGTTCACGGGAAGTTAAGCAAGAAACATACCAGGCGAAGAGGCAAAAAATTCACTTTGGGTGCGGTGCAAGCCCCGACATTTTTTTCACGTCGGACCTTTGAAGTGCAGCGTCAGCCCATGCGGGCGCGCACAAAAGTCATGCTCGGGCCGAGGGCAAAGGCCGCGCAGGCCGTGAGAATAATGGTGGCGCCGGAATGCAGGTCAAACCAGGTGGCCAGAATCAGGCCCATAATGGTGAAGGCTATGCTGTAGATAGCAGCCCGGCACATCATGCCCGCCAGGGTATGCGCCCGGCGCAGAGCCATGGCCGGCGGAATGGTGAACAAGGCCATAACCAGAAGCATTCCCACCACCCGGATGAGCATAACCACGGTAACAGCCGACATGGCCACCAGAATGGCTTGCAGAAGATTTACGGACAATCCGCGGCTCAAGGCGAAACCGCGGTCGAAAGACAGCGCCAAGAGGCTTTGGTAGGCTAAGCCGGTGACTGTCAAAATCAGGCAGTCCAGGCCGGCCATGAGCAGGAGGTCGGAGCGGGACACCGCCAGAATGCTGCCGAACAAATAACTCATGAGCTCGCCCTTATAACCCGGCGAAAGATCGATGAGCAAAATGCCGAAAGCCATGCCCACAGCCCAGAGCACGCCGATGGCCGTATCCGGCGACATGCCCTGCGTAGCGCGGGAGCGCAGGGCCAGGTAAGACATGAGCACGGCTATGGCCAGGGTAAAAGCTAAGGTCGTGGGCAGCACGGGCAAGCTGAAAAAAAAGGCGAGCCCGATGCCGCCGTATGCCGCGTGAGCCACGCCGCCGGAAAGAAAGACCAGGCGATTGACTGAAGTAAGCGTGCCCACAATGCCGCAGGCCACGCCGGCCAAAATTGCGGCCGCCAGGGCGTAATGCATGAAGCTCATGCCCAGAATGTGCGTGAACAGGGCAAGGTTCATTTCAGAGGCCATGATGCTCTCCGGCATGAAATTGCGCGGGTGTGTCTTCGGGGGCGGGTGGCGCATTTTTCGGCGCGCCGATATTGGTGACCGCTCCCAAATAGCGGCTGAAGGCGCAATCATGGGAGTGCTGGCCGTATAGGGCCGTGAGCAGCTCCGGGGTGAGCTTGTTGCCGGGCGCGGCAACTATGGCGCCGTTGTTGACAATGGCGATGGAGCTCAAGGGTTCGGCGGCCAGGGACAAATCATGGCTGACCATGAGCACGGTTTTGGGGCCGGCCAGTTCAGCCAGAAATTCGTAAAAGCAGAATTTGCCCTGCGGATCAATATTGGCGGTGGGTTCGTCCAGCAGCAGAATATCGGGCGCGCCGCTTAGGGCTCTGGCAATAAGCAGGCGCTGTTTTTGCCCGCCGGATAGATCGGAGACGGAACGCTTTTCCAGTCCGGCCAGCCCTACTTCATCAAGGGCCTGGCGGGCGGCGTCGCAGTGTTCTTTGCTTTTTGACCAGTGGCGGCCGAACAAACGCGGTTGTCGGTTGAGCCCGCCCATGAGCGTGGCTTCAAGCACCGAAACCGGCAGCGCGAAGTTGGCTTCGCAGTGCTGCGGCACATAGCCGATGCGGCGGCAGGCCCGGGTAGGCGGTTCGCCGAAAATGCTGATTTTGCCGCTCACAGGCGTGAGCACGCCCAAAAGCAGTTTCAGCAGTGTGGTTTTGCCGCCGCCGTTGGGGCCGAGCACGGCCATGAATGCTCCGCCGGGCACGGTCAGATCGGCTTTATCAAGCACAGGTTCGCTACGGTTATAGGCGAAACTGACTTTGCGCACAGAAACGGCCGTATCCGCGTTCATTCCGAGCTTCCTTGGGCGGCGTTTTTCCGCAGGGCGCTGAGCGCGTCCACATCATTGTAAAAGCCTTCCGGGATCTCGGGCGGCTTGGCCAAAATTTCAGCCAGATTCAGCAGATTTTCCCGCCAGGCGATGGTGAGCGAGCTGATGGCCACCACATTGGCGTTAAGCTCCTCTGCCAGGGTTTTTACCAGAGAAGTGGCGAACTGCTGCTCCAGCAAAATGGTGCGCACATGGCGCATTTTGGCTTCCCCAATAATTCTGGCCAGCATCTGGGGTGAAGGCTCGTAGCCTTCCACCTCCACAGCTATCTGGGTAAGTTTGTAATCGCGCGCAAAATAGCCCCAGGAAGGATGGAAGGATAAAAAGGCGCGTTCGCCCTCGGGCAGAGGATCAAGCAGGGCATGTATGGAAGCGTCCAAGGCATCTATATCGGCAATGAGCTGCTCGTAATTGACGTTGAATTTAGGGCCATGGACGGGCAGCATCATTGTCAACTGATCCAGTACGGCTTTGGCCATAATTTTCATATTGGCCGGAGACAGCCAGATATGCGGGTCCGGTCGGGCGTCTTCCTCATGGCCGTGCTCTTTTCCGGTCCGGATTTCTTCTGAAGTCAGGGGGGGAGTTTCACCGTGTCCTTCCGCAGCGGTTTTTTCGTCGCTTGCTTCAGGCGCCGGGGCGGAGGCGTTGCCGCTCAAGTTGTTTACGCCGCCCATCAGGGTGGCGTTGGCCGGCGGCGGCGACGGCGGTTCATCGACGATTTCTATTTTGTCCGGCGGCGGCAGACGCTCCACCTTGTCGCTGATGTCCACAATTTTCATGCGGGGCGCGGAATCGGCCAGCTTGGGCAGCAATATTTCCTCAAAGGGCTGGCGAATGGAGAAATAATAATCGGCATCGCTGATGATGCCCATTTGAATGGCGGAAGGCTCGTAAGTGTGCGGGTCGCCGCCGCCCGGCAGGACCACGGAAACCATGGCCTTGTCTCCGGCGATGCCGGCTACCAGGTATTTGATGGGCGCAAGTCCTACAACTATAGAGGGGATATTTTCAGCCCCGGCTTCGGGCATAGGAGCGGCCCAGGCGCAAAAGAGGGCCAACATGCTCAAAAATATGGTTTTAAGAGCTGGGGCAGGGCGCCCGGTTTTATTGGAATCGCTGGTTTTATGTGTATTCATGATCACCTTCCGCTGAAATTTGCCAAGTGGGGCTTCTATCTCGCCGGCAAATGAAGTATTAAGCATTCTTACGGCTCAATGGCAAGACCAAAAGGAATTATTATGCAACCAACCCGCAAAAAAACCAGAAGCATACGCATTGGGGGCGTGGGCATAGGGGGCGGCGCGCCGGTTGTGGTGCAAAGCATGACCAACACCGACACCCGTGACGTGGAGGCCACCCTGGCGCAAATTCAAAGACTGGCGGCGGCCGGGTGTGAACTGGCGCGCCTGGCGGTTTTGGATGAAGACGCGGCGCGGGCCATCAAGGCTATTAAAGACAAATCTCCTTTGCCGCTCATTGCGGACATCCACTTTGACGCCCGCCTGGCCGTGGCTGCCCTGGAAGCCGGGGCCGACGCCCTGCGCATTAATCCCGGCAACATCGGCGACAAGGCTGCTGTTGACCGGGTGGTGGACGCGGCAAAGGCCCACCATGCGGTCATCCGGGTAGGGGTAAACGGCGGCTCGCTGGAAAAGCGCCTTTTGGCCAAATATGGCGGTCCCACGCCGCAGGCCCTGGTGGACAGCGCCCTTGGGCACGTGCGTCTGTTGGAGGAGCGCGGCTTTGAGAACATCAAAATTTCTCTGAAGTCATCGTCGGCCACCGCCAGCATCGCCGCATACACGCTTTTGTCCGAAGCTTGCGACTATCCTTTGCACATCGGCATCACCGAAGCGGGCACGCTGCTGCGCGGCGCGGTCAAGTCGGCCGCGGGTCTGGGTATCTTGCTGTGGCAGGGTATTGGTGATACACTGCGCGTCTCGCTTACGGCCGATCCTGTGGAGGAAATGGGCGTGGCCTGGGAGATTTTGCGCAGCCTCAACTTAAGACGACGCGGGCCGGAAATCATCTCCTGCCCCACCTGCGGCCGCACCGAGGTGGATTTGCT
>CBDTYX010000080.1:0-8163 GCA_965364745.1 uncultured Desulfovibrionaceae bacterium
GCAAAGGAAATGAGCGTATTTTCCTCCAATGCGTCGCTCACCCCTGCGGGTGAAAGCTCAAAACGGCGCACAAAGTTTATGCCCAATTGATGCATAAACGATTCAAGCACCTGGGTGTGGTAATAGGCGCGCACGGGCAGAGGCACGTTTTTGGAGGCCTCAACGCCAAAGGCGGGTTTGCCGTTGCAAATGGCGAAGTAGGTCAGGGTTTTTTCCATTTCCGTATCGCCGGCGCTGGTGTTGGTGTTTTTCAAATGATAACGGTGCTCGGGCTCAAGCAGGGCGGCATTGGCCCGGTCCACAGCATAGTCGGCCAAATCTTTCAGCCCGCCTAAAGGATGCCCGAAAAGCTCTTCCTGGTCTATAATCACACTCTGCCCCCAGCGGGCCGGGTTGTGCAAAGGTCCTTCCCATTGCGGCCGGTAAAAGCCGCTGCCGTCGTGCAGGTTAAACACCGCTTCAACTTCGGGCTTCAAAATGATGTCTTTGATTTTGACCACGGTTTCATATTCCGGATCATCCGGGGAGAGCGCCGCGAATTTACGGTTCATATCGCCGTCGGCGCCGCGGTCGCGCCCGAGAATGCTGAGGAAGTTAAGGTTGGGCACCACCCAAACCGTACCCCTGGTAATGTTGTAGTGGGTAACCAGCAAAGAGGCCGCGGAAAATCCGCCGGGCTCGTCACCCTGAATGCCGCCCACCACCAGCATGACCGGGCCCTTGCCGTCGCCCAGGCGATGAAAGGTGAAATCCGGCCGAGTTTTTAATTCCTGGGCGATAAGCCGGTTGGGGAAATCTTCCAGAGTCACCGGGCCCAAGCCGAGAATCTGTTCTGCGGCGGCGTCACCCGCGTCCGGCGATTTATCTGTAAACGCGGCTTGCAGGGCGCGGCTTTCCACTATTACCTGCTCGCCGATCGCCCGGGCAGTATCGAAAGTCAAACCGGGCGAAGCAAAATTTGTTTCCGGGGCCGCGCCGAATGCTGTCGCCTGCTCGGCGGCGGGCGCAAGCGCTCCGTGGCCGCCCTTGCCCCCGCCCGGCTGAAATCCGCCCAAAGCCGCCGCGGCGCAAACAAACGCCACAAAGCCCAAACAGGCCACCATTGGCGACATGCCGGCGAATACTTCCTGGAGCCGGCTTTTAGCATCGCCCAAACCCTCAAAAGCCGCGCTGCCTATATCGGTTATAGCGCCGCGCTTTTTCAGCCGATTTCTCATACAGGCTGCTCCACCACTCTGATGTGCCAGGGCTCAAAACGCACCCCCAGAAGGTTGTCCTGCGGGTAGCGCAAAGTTATATAGCCAAGTTCATTCAAAGCCTTAAACACCGGGGTATTTGTAAAGGCCCCGGTAAAATTTTTCTCGGCCAAGCCTTTTTGGCCCACATCAAAATCGCCTACGCCGTGAAAGGAATAGCCGGGCGGGGCCAGAGAGCGCGAAGCCAGTGACAAATTGCCGCTGTTGCCCGCGGCTTTGTTCAAAAACAGCAAAAACTGCTTGAGCACGCCGCGCACCCCGGAAGTCAGCACCACCTCATCACCGAGCAGCTTGTGGATTTCCCGCCACCTGTTTTCCGCCGAGCCGCGATAAATATAATTGCCCATGGCCGGCACTTTGGTGACTTCCCTGTTCGGTATGGCATAGCTGAAAGAGTTAAACGGTTTCTGGTCCATAAAGCCGTAAGCCCCGGCATCGGCATAAAACAATTCTTCCATAAAGCCGATCTCGGCCATGCTGAAGCCGCCGTCTCCCCCGGCCATGCGCCGGGCCTGAAGGCGGCCTTCGTCCAAGCTTAAAACCTGAAAATTAAGGTGCCCCACATGCTTTTGCAGGGCCTCCAGCTTATTGCGCACCGAGGCGAAGAGCGGCGCCTGCACTGCGGTCAGGTAAACATCCCCGGGGTGCGGCTCGTCAAAATGCTGCATTTTATAAAGATAGTCGCGCAGGGCCGCATCATCAGCCAGGGGCGGGTTTCCGGCCAATTTTTCCGAAGACGCTTCCGCCGATCCCAAGGCGTTTTGCTTGATCTCGAACAAAGCGCTGCCGGCCAGATTCCTCCCGGGCGGCAAAAATGCCGCGCCGCCGGGAAGTCCCCGTAAAACGGCGGCCGCCGCGCCTGCGCCTAAGGCCAAGCCGCAAGCCATAAGAAATTTTCTTCGGCTGATCATTGCGCCATTGCTCCGCTTCATTATGCAACCCCGGCCGTCCGGCCACGGCAAAACGCTTCAAAACGCTTAATCCTTATACCCGGCTCAAGCTGAACCGCCACAGGACAACGCATCGCTCCGGCAAAAATTTTACTTCATTTCTATATAAAATAAAAGGCCCCACGGCCAGGCCGGTGGTTTTCAAAAACTTTTCCCCGAACCAAAAACCCTGCCTTGCAACACAAGGCAGGGTTTTTCAAACAATAAATATGGACTCAGGCGAGGCTAAAAAGCGATGGCGTCGGCCACTCCGCCCACCGGAGCCTGATAATCGGCAAACATGCTGCGGGCTTTGGACAGATCTTCCTCAAAATCCACTTCAATGCAGCGGTAATCGGACACGTCCAGGCTTTTGAAAAACACGCCGCGGCTGATGAGCATCTCCAGGCCCTTTTCAAAGTAATCCTGGTCGTCGCACTCGCGCAGGGCCTGCACAAAAGCGGGCAAATCCTCACGGCTGACTCGATTGATGCCCACGGCCTCGCCTTCGCCGTTTTGCACGCTTTTGGAAATTTCAATGATTTCGTTATCCGCGTTGGTGCGGTATTTAACTTCTTCATCGCCGCACTCGCTGCGGTCCACCATGACAATATTGCCTTCCGCGGCCACGATCCGCTTGATGACTTCTTCATCAAAAACCACGTCGCCGTTGGCCCAGATAATGTCATCGTCCATGTCTTCCAGGGCGTGCAGCAGGCTCTTGGAGGTATTGGTCAGGTAATATACCGGGTTATATCGGAAATAAACCTGGGGAAACTCTTCCATGATCAGTTCTTTTTTAAAGCCCACCACCACAAAAATTTCCCGCACGCCGCACTGGCGCAAAATGCGGATTTGCCGGCCCAAGATTCTTTCCCGGCCGGGAATCATGGATAAAGACTTGGGAAAGGGGTTGCCCAAACGGCTGCCGATTCCGGCGGCTAAAATAACTGCCCGCATATTCATCTCCTTACGTCAATATTCACGCTGTCAATTTAATAACACCGTGCCCGGAACATGCAGGTATCGTGCCGAAAAGGCATATTTACCCTTGCCATAGCGCTTGGCACTTGCCGGGTTATCTGCTATGAGCAAATTGATTCAAGCATTTTTTTTCGTTAACACCTTCCTGCGCGCAGGGGGCAACATTTAAAAGCAAATTTGAGGTTCCATGAATTTCGCGGATCGCATGCACGAGCTCAAGCCTTCGGCTACTTTGACCATCAGCGCCAAAGCCGCCGAGCTTAAAGCCAAAGGCAAGGATATCCTTAATCTGTCATTGGGCGAGCCGGACATGCCGGTGGCCGCGCATGTGCTGGACGCCGTGGCCAACGCCGGCAGGCGGGGCAACGCCAAATATACGCCGGTGCCCGGTTTGCCGGAGCTGCGCGATGCCGTGGGCTGTTATTTTGATCGCGCCTACTCAACTCCTGTTCCCCGCGAGTCCATCCTGGTCAGCAACGGCGGCAAGCAGTGCATTTTCAATATCTGCCAGACCCTGCTCAACCCCGGCGACGAAGTGCTCATCCCCTGCCCCTATTGGCTCAGCTACCCGGACATCGTTCTTTTGGCCGGGGGCAAGGTTGCGCCCGTGCCCACCTCCCCTGAGCGGGGCTTCAAGATTACCACGGCTGATCTGGAGCGTTGCCTTACCCCTAAAACCCGCATGCTCTTTCTCAATTCGCCCTCCAACCCCACCGGCGCCTGCTACAGCCGCAAGGAGCTGGAAAAACTCGCCCTGTGGGCCATTGAGCGCGGGATCATCGTGCTGTCCGATGAGCTTTACGACCAGCTTTATTACAACGACAACGGTCCGGTAAGCCTCATCACCCTGTGGCAAAAGCACCCGGAGCAGGTGGTGGTGGTCAACGGACTGTCCAAAAGTTTTTCCATGCCCGGTTGGCGGGTGGGCTACACGGTGGGGCACCCCGACCTGATCAAGCAGATGAACAAACTGCAAAGCCAGACCACCTCCAACATTTGCTCCCTGGCGCAGGAAGCGGCCATTGCCGCCTTAACCGGACCCTATGACTCGGTATTCGCCATGCGCGACATTTATGGCCGCCGCCGCGACGCCGCCCTGAAAATCATCGGCGAGTGGCCCGCCGTGCCCAAATACACCCCGGAAGGAGCGTTTTACATTTTTCTCAATGTCTCCGCGCTGTACACCCCGGAAATACCCGATTCGACCACCATGTGCGCCCATATCCTGGACGCGGCAGGCGTGGCCCTGGTGCCGGGCGTGGCGTTCGGCGATGACGACTCCGTGCGCCTGTCCTATTCCATTGAAGAAGACCGGCTCATAGCTGCGCTGCATAAACTTACGCCCATTCTTGGGAAAAACCCGGCCTGAACAGCGGGAGGTGCCCATGTCTGAATCAAGCCGCCTGATCTGGACCCATGCCTACAAAGGACGGATAGCCTCCCCGGCCGCCGCCGGCTCTGGCGCCGGTCCGGCGGTTGGAAAAAGCGCCTCTGTGGTTACCGCCCACCTTGAAACGGAACTTAAAGCCGGGCGTCTGCCCGCGTTATCTTTGGACTATGTGAGCGAGCTGACCCTGGCTCTGCAAACGCTCACGCCATTTTTAAAGGGCTTTAAGCACATGCTGCTTTTGGGCATAGGCGGCTCAAGCCTGGGCGGCCGCGCTTTGCAGAAAATTTTTGCGCCGGAAGCCGATTGGCCCGGCTACGCCGGACCCTGGCTGTGGGTGGCCGACAACGTGGATGCGGCGGCTCTGCCCGCCTGGCTGCGCCGCCTGCCCGCTGCGGACACCCTGGTGGTGGTTATCAGCAAATCCGGCGGCACCATTGAAACCATGGCCCAGTACCTTTTGGTCAAGGAATGGCTGAAGGAATCCTGCGGCGAGAAATGGACCGACCACGTCCTGCCCGTTACCGACAAACGCAGCGGTTTTTTGCGCCAGGAAGCCGGAGAGAACGGCATGCTTTCCCTGCCCGTGCCCGAACACCTGGGCGGCCGCTACTCCGTGCTTTCAGCCGTGGGCCTTGTGCCGGCCGCTTTTTTGGGCGCTGACTGGCAGGCGCTGCTAAACGGCGCGGCGAACGTAACCCGTCCCTTACTCACGGCCACGGATATGACCGCGGCCCTGGCAGAGCACCCGGCCTGGAAACTGGCGAAATGGGCGCACGCCTTGATGCGGGCCGATTACAGCCAGTTGATCTTTTTTTCCTACATTCCGTCGTTTACGGCCATGGGGGCCTGGTTTGCCCAGCTCTGGGCCGAGAGCCTGGGCAAAAACGGCCTGGGCAGCATGCCTTTGCCGGCTGTGGGCGCCACGGACCAGCACTCGCTGCAGCAAATGTTTTTAGACGGCCCCAAAGATAAAGGCTGCATTTTTGTGGACTGCCCGGGCCTGCCCGCCGGGCCTTTCTTCCCGGGCAATTTGCCGGAAAAATGGTCCTTTTTGCGCGGCCACGCCTTCGGCGATCTTTTGAATGCGGAAAGTCTGGGCACGCGCATGGCCCTCGCCGGCGCGGACATGCCTATCGTGGGTCTCCGCCTGAGCGGCGTCAGTGAAGAGCACATCGGCGGGCTCATGGCCCTTTTGGAGCTGACCACTATGTTTACAGGCTTTGACATGGGCATTGATCCCCTGGACCAGCCCGCGGTGGAACTGGGCAAGCGCCTGGCCAACGCTTACCTGGGCGCGGAAGGCCTTGCCGAGGAAAAACAGATGCTGGCGAACTTTTTAAATGTCCCGGACAAGGAGCAGAGCTTCTAGCTTGACGAACAACGCGCCCACCTCGGCCAGGGCCTCCTTGGGATTCGCCCGCCTGCTTTCCTGGATCACCATGGGGCTGATCCTGCTCTCCAGTCTGGTCATTTCGGTGATCATCGCCAACTCCGCCCGCGATACCCTGCTGGAAAAACAAAAAGACTACGCCCTGCTCATGGCCGAAAACTTGAACCACCAAATCTACCAGCGCTACGCCCTGCCCCTGGTTATCGGCGGGCGGGGGCTTTCCCTGCTGGACCAGACGACCCGCTTCGAGCCCCTGGAAGATATCGTCCCCCCCCTGCTGCACGGCCTGCGCGTATACGATTTACGCATTTACTCCCACGACTCCACCATCACCTATGCCCTTAACTCCGAACTCATCGGCGATAAGGGCCTGGCTTCACCGGAAGTGGCCGGCGTTCGGCTTACCGATGTGCCCAATTACACCATTGAGTCGACCATCCCCTTCTGGAAGGCCCTGTTTATGTTCCATCTGCCGCCGGGCAGCTTCACCCTGCGCACCACTTACCCCCTGCGCCTGGAAACCCGGCTGCTTTCGTTTGAAAATGACGGTCCGACCCTTGATGTGCTTGAGTTTTCCCAGGACATAACGGAAGATTATCGGATAGTTATCGGTTTCCAGTGGTTGATTATCGCCACCACCTTCATTTCCTCCATGCTGCTTTTCTCGCTGCTCTGGTTTTTCATCAAGCGCGCCGACCGCATCCTTTTTGAACGAATGCAGGAAACCCAGCGCCTGGAACGCAAGCTGCACCAGCACGAAAAACTGGCCGGCATGGGCCGGGTGGTTTCCAGCATCGCCCACGAACTGCGCAACCCCTTAGGCATTATCCGCTCCAGCGCCGAGCTGCTTTTGCGCAAAACCCCGGACTCCGATTCAAGCAAAGGCCTGATCGCGGCCATTTATGATGAATCCTGCCGTTTGTCACAAACCATTACCGATTTTTTGGACTACGCCCGCCCTAAAACACCACGCCGCGACCCGGTGGATATGGCCGTAATTCTGGACCAGGCTCTGGCCTTTTTGGGCAATTCCCTGGCCGAACAGGAAATCGCCATCAGCAAATCCGTATCCGGGAACAGCACGGTGCCGGGCGATAAAGACCTGCTTTACCGCGCCCTGTACAATGTTCTGGTCAACGCCGCCCAAGCCGGCGGGCGCGGCGCGAGCATAACGGTGGACATGGGTGAAAAAAACAGCCATGTTGTCATTACCGTGGCCGACAGCGGTCCGGGCTTTGACCTCACCCAATTGGACAAATACCTTGACCCCTTCTTTACTACCAAAGACGGCGGCACGGGCCTGGGGCTCCCTATTGTGCAAAGCATCATCACCAGCCACGGCGGAACCGTGGAAATAGGCAATGCCCCTGAGGGTGCGGGCGGGGCCAAGGTGACTATGAGCCTGCCCATATCCGTGCCGGATGGTGAATAATTATGAGTGAACAGATACATATTCTGGTTGTGGACGATGAACGCAACTACCTCCTGGTCTTGGAAACCCTGCTTACGGACGCGGGCTACAAGGTCACCACCCTCAACGACCCGGAAACCGTGCCGCCTTTCCTTGAAGAATCGGAAGTGGACGTGGTCGTCACCGACCTGAAGATGCCCAAGCTCTCGGGCCAGGAAATTCTGGAACATGTGCGCAAGCACTACCCGCACATTCCGGTGCTGATCATGACTGCCTTCGGCTCCATCGAAGGCGCGGTGGAAGCCATGCGCTGCGGCGCTTTTCACTATATCACCAAACCCTTTTCCAATGACGAACTGCTGCTGGCCGTACAAAACGCCGCCCTGTTATCCAAGGCCCACCGCGATTACTTAAATTTGCAGGAAAGCATGGGCATCCGCTACGGCAAGGACCAGATCATCGGCAACAGCAAAAGCGCCCGCGATGTGCTGGACCTGATTACCCGCGCCGCGCCCAGTAAAAGCACCGTGCTTATCACCGGCGAATCGGGCACCGGCAAAGAGCTGGTGGCGAGAGCCATCCACTTTGCCTCGCCCCGGGCCAAAGAGCCGTTCATCACCGTCAACTGCATGGCCCTTAACCCGGGCGTTTTGGAAAGCGAGCTGTTCGGCCATGAAAAAGGCTCGTTCACCGGGGCTGTGGCCCTGCGCCGCGGCCGCTTCGAGCTGGCCAACCACGGCACTTTGTTCCTTGATGAAATCGGCGAGCTCTCCGCCGACCTCCAGGTCAAACTTTTGCGCGTG